>DATMZR010000007.1 GCA_035573435.1 Solirubrobacterales bacterium | reverse complement strand
GTGCGCCACCCTGAACTCCCCCTTCGCCTTGCTGAACTTCCTGTTGAACTTGCCCGTGATTTTGGCCACCGCTGTGCCTCTGGCGAAGTCGTAGTGGAATTTCCGGTGCTTGATATGAACCGCCGTCTCGGTCCTCGCGTGGGAGTACTTCGTGTCCCCCTCGTCGCAGGTCACCGGGACCCGCGTGACGCTGAACAGCCCCACCGAAAAGAACCTGCCCTGCTGCCGCTCGGCGCTAAATGCGATTCTTCCACCGCCAGTCACCGGCCCCTTGAAGTCCCTGACGGTGCTGGCGTACCCGAGCGACGCCAGGATCGCGGCGGCGAAAGCGACCATGCACGCGACCGTAGTGACCAGCCTCATGCGGACGCTCCTTTCTCCTCTCGCCTCGGCGCTTCGCTCTCCCATTAGCCCCCCCTCGGTAGCCGATATGCCTTTTGGCCGATCCCCACCCTTCCATCGTCCATCGGTCGTGTCAATCCTGCGATCGGCCAGTCTTTGGTCGCTAATCGAACTAGGTCGATCGACCATTCTTCTAGCCTGGGTCGTAGGGCCACGTCGAAGACGAGCGTGGTAACTGATAGCCGTTAGGGCCCTCGAAGCCGCCGGGCTGCGGGAGCAGGCGCTGGGCTTGCTCCTGATCGTGAGCCAGTAACTCGCTGAGTTCGCCTGGAAATCCAGCTCGTGAGGCGTAAACGCTTTGGATGGCGTGGATGGTGGGAGTCCCAGCGGCAGCGGGTCCCATAGCGCGCCTGACGGGGTGGGAGGGGCTTGTCGCGCCAGCGGGTTGCCACTTTGGTTGCCACCCTGGCCTGTATCGACCGACTGAACCGGCGTCAAACGGCTTTTCCAAGCCATGCCGGAGGCAGGACTCGAACCTGCGACACGCGGATTATGATTCCGCTGCTCTAACCAGCTGAGCTACTCCGGCGGGGATCGAATCGTAGCGGCGCCGGTTTGGCCAACCGGGGTCCATCTGGACCTTGACGGAGCCGCTGTGTCAGACCTCTAGGCTGCCGGTCGGTGAGCGAGCTCGATCAGGCGGTCAGGGCGGTGGTCCGCGACTGCCTGGGGGTGAGCGAGGGGGAGGACGCGCTGGTGGTCTGCAACCGGGCGACTCGCGGGCTCGGCGAGCGCCTGCGGGACGAGGCTGGAAGGGCAGGCGCTGATGCTGTGCTCGCCCTCATGGCGGAGCGGGCCTCGCACGGGGCCGAGCCGCCCGGGCCGATCGCCGCCGCGATGCTGCGCGCCGACGTGGTGCTGGCTCCCACCGTCCAGTCGCTCTCGCACACGGCAGCGCGCAGGGCGGCAACCGAAGCGGGCGGGCGGATCGCGACCTTACCCGGCGTCACCGAGGAGATGCTGGCGCGGGTGATGAGCGCGGACATGGAGCTGCTGCGGCGCAAGGGTGGGGCGATCGCCGCCGCGCTCACCGCGGCCACGGAGGCGCGGCTCACCTGTCCCAACGGCTCCGATCTGACGCTCGGGCTCGAGGGGCGCACGGGCATCTGCGACGCCGGCGAGCTCACCGAGCCCGGCGCCTTCGGGAACCTCCCCTGCGGAGAGGGGTTCATCGCGCCGGTGGAGGGGACTAGCGAGGGGCGGCTGGTCGTCGACGGGACGATCGCCGCCGTGGGCCTGGGCGACGAGCCGGCCGAACTGGTGATCGAGGGCGGGCACCTCAGGTCGGCAAGCGGCGAGCGCGGCGAACGGCTGATGGAGCTCCTCACCGCTGCCGGCCCCGATGGCACGAACGTCGCCGAGCTGGGGATCGGCACCAACGAGAAGGCGATCCTGACCGGCGAGCTCCTCGAGGACGAGAAGCTCCTGGGAACCGCTCACGTGGCCTTCGGAGCCTCGGCGGCGATCGGCGGCACCGTGCAGGTCCCGGTCCACCTGGATTGCCTCGTGCTGAAGCCGGACCTCACCGTGGACGGCGAGCCCGTCGTGCGCAACGGCAGCCTGGTGCTCTGAGCGGAGCCAGTCGTGCTGCTCGCGGTGCCGAACTTCTCCGAGGGACGCGACGTCGGCCTGATCGAGGGAATCTCGACGGCGTTCGCGACCGGCGCGGCGCTCCTGGACACCCATTCCGATCCGGTCCACAACCGCACTGTGCTGACCCTGAGCAGCCCGTCCGAATCTCTGGCGGGCGCGCTCGTAAACGGGACCCGGGCCTGCGCCGAGGCGATCGACATGCGCAGCCACGAGGGGGCGCACCCGTGCATCGGGGCGCTCGACGTCTGCCCGGTCGTCTGGCTCCGCGCAGGGGACCGCGAGGCGGCGCGCGCCGAGGCGCTGGAAGCCGCTCGCGGGATCGCCGGCGAGGCGCACGTGCCCGTGTTCCTCTATGGAGAGCTGGCCTCAGATCCGTCTCGTCAGGAACGCGCCTTCTTTCGCGCCGGGGGCCTAGCCGACCTGCACCGGCGCGTTGGCTCGGGCGAGCTCCGGCCCGATTTCGGCCCCGCGGAGCTGCATCCGACCGCCGGCGCCACCCTCGTCACCGCCCGGCCGCCGCTTGCGGCCTTCAACGTCGAGCTGGAGGGAGCGGGGCTCGAGGCAACTCGCGAGATCGCCGACCGGCTTCGCGAGTCAGGCGGCGGCCTGCCCGGGGTGCGGGCGCTGGGGATCGACCTCGGCGGCGGCCGAACGCAGGTGTCCACCAACGTGCACGACCCGATTGCCGTCCCGCTCGCGGAGGTGATCCAGCGGGTGCGTGAGCTGGCCGCGCCCTACGGCGCGCGTCCGGTGTCGGCCGAGATCGTCGGGCTCGTGCCGGAGGCCTCTCTCGACGGCCTTCCGGAAGACCTGCCGCTATCGGGCTTCGACCCCGCCCGGCATGTGATCGAGCGGCGGGTCCAGGTGTAGCGGGCTCAGGTCTCGCTCGCCTCGCGCTGCCCGATCTTGTGCTCGAGCTGCTCCATGACGTCGGGATCGCGGAGCGTCGTCACGTCGCCGAGCTCGCGGCCCTCGGCGATGTCACGAAGCAGGCGGCGCATGATCTTCCCCGAGCGGGTCTTCGGCAGATCGCCCGCCCAGATGATCCGCTGCGGCCGGGCGATCTTCGAGATCCGGGTGGCGACGTGCTCGCGGATCTCGGCGGCGATCTCATCGGAGCCCTCGAGGTCGCCCTCGAGGGTGACGAAGGCACAGATCGCCTGTCCGGTCGTCTCGTCCGTCTGGCCGATCACCGCCGACTCGGCCACCTTGGGGTGGGAAACGATTGCCGACTCGATCTCGGCTGTCGAGAGCCGGTGGCCCGAGACGTTGATCACGTCGTCGATGCGCCCCAGGATCCAGAAGCAGCCGTCGGAGTCCTTGCGGGCGGCATCGCCGACCACGTAGGTGGTGCTCCCGAAGCGGCCGTAGTAGGTCTCGTTGAACCGGTCCTCCTCCTTGTACAGGGTGCGGAGCATCCCGGGCCAGGGCCGGCGTATGACCAACAGCCCTTGGCCGTCGTCGGTGATCTCGTCGCCCTGCTCGTCGACCACGGCCGCGTCGATGCCCGGCAGCGGTCTGGTCGCTGACCCGGGCTTCGTCTCCGTGACCCCGGGGAGCGGGCTGATCAGGATGTGGCCGGTCTCCGTCTGCCACCAGGTGTCCACGATCGGGCACCGCTCACGGCCGATCACCTTGTGGTACCAGAGCCACGCCTTCGGGTTGATCGGCTCGCCGACACTGCCCAGCACGCGCAGCGACGAGAGATCGTGCTTGGCCGGGTGCTCCGCCCCCCACTTCATGCAGGCGCGAATTGCGGTCGGGGCTGTGTACAGGATCGTTACGCCGTAGCGCTCGACGAGCGACCACCAGATGTCCTTGTCCGGGTAATCCGGCGCCCCTTCGTACATGACGCTGGTGGCGCCATTGCACAGCGGCCCGTAGACGATGTAGCTGTGGCCGGTCACCCAGCCGACGTCGGCGGCGCACCAGTAGACGTCGGAGTCCGGCTTCAGATCGAAGACGTAGCGGTGGGTGAAGCTAACGCCGACGAGATAGCCGCCGGTCGTGTGCAGGACCCCCTTCGGCTTCGCCGTCGATCCCGAGGTGTAGAGCACATACAGGGGATGCTCCGCGTCGAGCGACTCGGGCTCGCACCGGTCGTTGGCGGCCTCGAGCGCATCGTGGAACCACAGGTCGCGGCCCTCGGTCATCTCGCACGCCTCGCCGGTGTGACGGACGACGAAGATCGTCTCGATGGACTCAACGTCGCCGATCTTCTCGTCCACCTGGCGCTTGATCGGCGCCGTCTTGCCCTTGCGCCGTGCGCCGTCGATCGTCACCAGTGCCTTCGCGCCCGAGAACTCCATCCGCTCCTTGACGGCGTCCGGGGAAAAGCCGCCGAAGACGACGTTGTGGGGGGCACCGATTCGAGCGCAGGCGAGCATCGCCACCGCGAGCTCGGGGATCATCGGCAGGTAGATGCCGACCACGTCTCCCTTGCCGATGCCGCGGTCTCGCAGAGCGTTCGCGAACCGCTGCACATTGCGGTGCAAGTCGGCGTAAGTGACCTCGCGCTCCTCTCCCTCCTCGCCCCGCCAGTAGAACGCCACCTTGTCGCCCCGGCCGGCATCCACGTGGCGATCCAGACAGTTGTACGAGACGTTCAGCTTGCCGTCCTCGAACCACCTGTAGAACGGGGCGTCCGACTCGTTCAGCGTCTGCCGGGGCTTCTCATACCAGTCGAGGAGCTCTTCGGCCTGCCTCGCCCAAAAGCCCTCCAGGTCGCGCTCGGCCTCATCGTGCAGGGACCAATCGCTGACCAGCGCCTGGCGGCGAAACTCCTCGGGAGGCGGAAACCTCTCCACCTCAAGCAGCGCCTCGAGCTCGCGCTCCAGGCCCTCCCCGGTCGCCGTATCAGTCCCCATCTGTCACCTCGGCTTCTCCCCCTAGGGCTGTCGTTCAGCGCGGAGGGTATCTTCCCGCCGTGGCCCAGACGCGCAGACGCAGGAAGCATCGCGGCACCCAGTCAGGGAGCATCGACCGCCGCGGCCGCGGCGGTCGGCCGCGCAGCCGTCAGGAGGCACGCTCCCGCGCCAAGCAGCGGATGGGTGACAAGCGAGACCGGCAGCCGACCTGGTCCAGCTCGGCGAGCAGGGGCCTGCTCGGCGCCGGGATCTTCTTCGCGCTGCTCGTGACCCTCTTCGGCCGCCCGTTTCTCGCGTCTTTCGCGCTCGCCTCCTTCATGCTCCTGATCTACATCCCGATGGGCTACTACTTCGATCGCTTCTTCTTCAACCGCCGTCAGGCCGCGAAGCGACGCGAGCGCGAGCGCGATACCTAGCGCGGGCCGCGATCCAGCTACCCTCAAGACCAGTGGACGTGCGCTCATTCACCGTCGGACCGGTCGCCGAGAATTGCTACATCGCGCGGCGGGATGACGCCGACATCGGGCTGATCGTGGACCCGGGTGAGGAGGCCGACCGGATCCTGGCGGCGGTCGAGGAGCTGGGGATCGCGATCGAGGCGATCCTGATCACCCACTGTCATTTCGATCACGTCGGGGCCGTCGCACCCGTGGCGAGCGCGACCGGGGCACCCGTCTACTGCCCGGAGATCGAGGTGCCGGTGCTGGCGGACATCATGTCCTACGTTCCCTGGCCGGGGTTCGGCCCGTACGAGAGCTACGAGGCCGACGAGACAGTCGCCGGCGGCGAGCGCCTGGAGCTCGCGGGCCTCGAGATCGACGTCATCTTCACCCCCGGTCACAGCCCGGGCCACGTCACCTATGCGATCCCCGACCACTCGGCCCTGTTCTCCGGCGACGTCCTGTTCAGGGGGTCGGTGGGGCGCACGGACCTGCCGGGAGGAGACTGGGACACGCTGCTCGAGAGCATCCGCGGCCTGGTCGAGGGCTTCCCCGAGGAGACGACTGTGTACCCGGGGCACATGGGGATCACGACGCTCAGCGCCGAGAAGTCCACGAATCCGTTTCTCGCCGAGCTCGCCCGGTAGGCGCTCGCCCACCGTCTAAGCTCGCGCCGGAATGGCGAACCGCTACCAGGCCCCGAAGGGCACTTTCGACGTCCTCCCGGTCGAGGCCGTCGCTCGCGAGCGGGTGGAGCGGACCGCCCGGGAGCTGCTCGAGGGCGCCGGCTACGGGCGGATAGAGACGCCGATCTTCGAGGACACAGAGCTGTTCGCCCGCGGGGTGGGCGCGTCGACCGACATCGTTCGCAAGGAGATGTTCAGCTTCGACGACCTCGGCGGACGCAGCGTGACCCTGCGTCCCGAGGGGACGGCCCCGATCGCCCGCGCCTACCTGGAGCACGGGATGCAAAAGCTGCCGCAGCCGGTGAAGCTCTGGCACCTGGGGCCGTACTTCCGTCACGAGCGCCCCCAAGCCGGTCGCTTTCGCCAGTTCAACCAACTCGGCGCCGAGGCGATCGGCTCCGCCTCGCCGCTGGTCGACGCGGAGCTGATCGTGCTGCTCGACGAGCTTCTGCGGAGCCTGGAGGTCCCGGCCCTGCGGCTGCGGCTCGGCAGCCTGGGCTCACCGGCGGCTCGGGGCCCCTACCGCGAGGAGCTGGCGGCCTACCTGCGGCAGCACGCTGACGAGCTGGCCAAGGACGTCCGGGAGCGCATCGACGAGAACCCGCTGCGCGCCTTCGACTCCAAGGACGAGGGGACGCGCGCGGTGATGGCGCAGGCCCCCACGATGCTCGAGCAGCTCGATTCCGAGGACGCCGAGCATCTTGCCGCCGTCCGCCAGCTGCTGGACGAGGCCGGAATCGCCTACGAGCTCGACGGAACCCTGGTCCGCGGGCTCGACTACTACACGCGGACCGTGTTCGCGTTCGAGTGCGAGCGGCTCGGGGCGCAGTCCGAGGTGGGCGGTGGCGGCCGCTACGATCGGCTGCTCGATGAGCTGGATGGGCCGCCGACCCCTGCGGCGGGCTGGGCAGTCGGGGTCGAGCGCATCCTGCTGGCGCTTGGGGAGCGGGATGAGAACTCGCCGCGCGACGTCTTCGTCGCGGCCGCCGACGGTCAGCGGGAGCGCGCCTTCGCGCTTGTCACCCAGCTGCGGCACGCGGGCCTGCGCGCTGAGCTCGACCTCGCCGACCGGGGCATGAAGGGCCAGATGAGACAGGCCGACCGGCTCGGCGCGGCTCGGGCGGTGATCCTCGACGTCGACGGGGGAACGCAGCTTCGTGACATGAGCTCCGGCGAACAGCGCGAGATCGAGCTGGCACGAGTCGTCGAGGCGCTCACCGGGCCTTGACCACGCCATCGCCAGGGTTTCCGGCTCTGCGGCCGAACGGCTATCGCGACGCCTGGTGCGGGCAGGTGCTCGAGGACAGGGTGGACTCGCAGGTACAGGTGGCCGGCTGGGTTCACCGGCGGCGCGACCACGGCGGGCTGATCTTCATCGATCTCCGCGACCGCACTGGACTCGTCCAGCTCGTCTTCAACCCGGACGTGGCCGGCGACGCCTTCCAGCTCGGTCACGAGCTCCGCGCGGAGGACGTGCTGAGCGTCGCCGGACAGGTGGTGCGACGGGATCCCGAAACCGTCAACCCCGAGCTGCCGACGGGCGAGTTCGAGGTTCGCGTCGCCGAGGCAACCGTGCTGGCCGATGCCGAAACGCCTCCCTTCGAGATCGAGAGCTTCTCGGGCGAGGTGGGGGAGGAGCTGCGGCTCCGCCATCGGTATCTCGATTTGCGGCGCGACCGGATGCAGGAGGCGATCGAGCTTCGCCATCGCGTTACCCAGACGATCCGGGAGTTCATGAACGGCGAGGGCTTTCTCGACATCGAGACTCCGGTCCTGACCCGCTCGACGCCCGAGGGGGCGCGCGACTTCCTGGTCCCAAGCCGCCTGCAGCCGGGCTCCTTCTACGCGTTGCCCCAGTCGCCCCAGCTCTTCAAGCAGCTCTTGATGATCGCCGGCTTCGAGCGCTACTACCAGATCGCCCGCTGCTTTCGCGACGAGGATCTGCGCGCCGATCGACAGCCGGACTTCACCCAGCTCGACATCGAGATGTCATTCGTGGAGGTGGAGGATGTGCTCGACCTGAACGAGCGCCTGCTCGCGCACGTGCTCGCACGCTTCGGGGTCGAGGTAACACCGCCGTTTCCGAGGATCCCCTACGACGCAGCGATCGCGGCCTACGGAACCGACAAGCCCGACATGCGCTACGCGCTCGAGCTTCGGGACCTGACGGAGTGTGTGCGCCGGACCGAGTTCAACGCCTTTCGCGCCACGATCGAAGACGGCGGCGCCGTCATCGGGCTGAACGCCGGCCGGCGGGAGCTCTCGCGCGCCGAGCTCGACGGGCTGGTGACCGAGGCTCAGGAGCTCGGCGCCAAGGGGCTCGTTTGGGCGGTCGTGCAGACGGACGGGTGGCGCTCGCCGGTCGCAAAGTTTCTGTCAGCGGAGGAGATCGCCGCCATGGATGAGCTGCTCGACGCCTCGGAGGGGGACCTGGTGGTGCTCGTGGCCGACCGACCGCGGGATGCGTCGAGGGTCCTGGGGACGCTTCGCCAGCGCGTCGCCGAGCGCTTCGACCTGGTGCCGGCGGGCAGCCAGGCGCTCTGCTGGATCGTCGACTGGCCGCTCTTCGAGTGGAGCGAGGACGACGGCCGCTGGGACCCGCTCCACCACCCGTTCACGTCGCCCGCGGGCGAGCTCGATGCCGCCAACCCGGGGCAGGCGCGGGCGCTCGCCTACGACGCAGTCTGGAACGGGATCGAGCTTGGGGGCGGATCCATTCGAATCAACCGGCCCGACGTCCAGCGCGCCGTGTTCGAGGTGCTCGGCATCAGCCCCGAAGAGGCCGAGGCGCGCTTCGGGTTCCTGCTCGATGCCCTTCGCTTCGGGGCGCCTCCGCACGGCGGGATCGCGTACGGCCTCGACCGCTGGGTCGCCGAGCTCCACGGAAGCAGCTCGATTCGCGACGTGATCGCCTTTCCGAAGTCGGCCTCGGGCGCCGATCCGCTCACCGGGGCCCCGGCGCCGGTGGACGAACAGCAGCTGCGCGAGCTGGGAATACAGCTCCGCGGGCGGAAGGGCTGACTCAAGCTTTTGCGCTCGCTTGTCGAGCTAGCGAGTGACTGGTATGGTCATGCGAGGCTCGAACTTGTTCGATAGCCGCTCCTATTGTGAGCCAGCACAATCGGCTTGGGAGTCGGTTTCCGGTGTGTCATTCGTGGCACCGCCGGTAGACGCCCACCTTCTGAGAAGGGTTCTCAAGCCGAGCGGCGTCGGCAAGTTGGGGCCTTCTCTCGTTCTGGACGGCGAATCGCCGGTGTCTAGGGGGAGCTCGTGAGAAGGGCCCTGAACGACAACCCGATCGCCCAGGTCGCTGTGCTTGGCGCGCTGGCGCTGATCGTCGGCTTCCTGCTGCTGACCAGGGTGTCAGGTAGAAACAGCGGGGGCGGCGAGCCCGCGACCTCGACGACGGACGCGGGTGCCGCCGCCATGCCGGCGACGCCGGTCGACTCCGCCGGCGCGACCACGCCCGATGCCGGATCCGCCGCGGCGCCGTCCACGCCGAGTGGGGACGCGGCAGGGCCGGCCGGCTCCGCCGGCGGTGCGCCGGTCAGCGAGTTCGTCGCCGGGCCGGGCCTCCCGGCGTCTGTGGTGAAGGCCTACAAGGACGACAAAACGGTCGTCCTACTGGTTCTTAGGCACCGCGGGATCGATGACCAGCGCCTGCGAGCGGATGTCGTGAAGCTTCGCGGGAAGAACGACGTGGCGCTGTTCGTGACCAATGCAGGTCACATCGCGCGCTACTCCCGGATCACGCAGGGCGTGAACGTGGACCGGGTGCCGGCCCTGATCGTGCTGAGGCCACGGCACCTCACGGACGGGATGCCGGAGGCGATCCTCAGCTACGGCTTCCGCGGGCCGCAGAGCGTCGAGCAGGCTGTTCGCGACGCGCTCTACAAGGGTCCGATAGACCTTCCGTACCACCCCAGGTAGCGGCCAGGCAGGCCGTCACGGCGCGGGCGTGGTCCCGTAGCCGCACAGCGCGGCCAGCTACGCTCGGAACGTGAAGACGAGGGTCGAGGCACTCGAGCACTACTTGCACGATGGCTCGCGGCGCGGGCCGGCACCGGAGGGCGCCTTCAGTGGGGCCGCCGGGGGAGCGCAATGCGGGGACCTGGTTCGCCTCTCGCTCGCGGTCGAGAGGGGCCGCGTGGCCGCCGCGCGCTTCGACGCCGAAGGCTGTGCGGCGACGACCGCCGCCGGCGCTGCTGCCGCCGAGGCGGCGGAGGGCGCCAGCGTGCTGGAGGCGGCGCGCATCGAGCCGGCCGGGATTTGTGCCGCCCTGGGCGGGCTCTCGCCGCAGGGCCGCCACGCCGTCGAGTTCGCTGCCGACGCGCTCCACCGTGCCCTCGCCGTCGCCGCCTCGTCGGGCGAGGTGCTCGCGGACCCTCCAGCCGGCGCGGAACGGGTTCTTGTGGCGATGAGCGGCGGCGTCGACTCCGCCGTCGCGGCACTGCTCGAACAACGCCGCGGTGCCGAGGTGGTTGCGGTGACCCTGAAGCTGTGGGCCGACCGCCATACCGACGGCGCGCGGAGCTGCTGCTCGCCGGAGGCGGTCCTTAGCGCCCGGGGGTTGGCCCACCGTCTGGGGCTGCCTCACTTGACGCTCGACCTGGAGACCGCGTTTCGCGACACCGTGGTGGAGGGCTTCCTACGCGGTCACGAGGCGGGGCGAACGCCGAATCCTTGCGTGGTCTGCAACGGCGAGGTGCGGCTCGACGCGATGCTCGCCCTCGCGCGGCGGCTGGGAGCGTCGGCCCTCGCCACGGGCCACTATGCCCGCGTCGCCGACGACGGCGCCGGGCCGCTGCTCGCCGCGCCGGCCGACGCGGCCAAGGACCAGACGTACATGCTCTCCGCGCTGCGGCCCGATTCGCTCGCCCGCCTTCGCTTCCCGCTGGCGGAGCTCACCAAGCCCCAGGTTCGCGCGATCGCCACCGAGGCCGAGCTTCCGGTGGCCACCAAGCGTGAGAGCCAGGACCTCTGCTTCCTCGCCGGCGATGGAAAGCGCTCCTTTCTGGCGCGGCACGCGCGCCTTTGCGAGCGCCCCGGCGAGATCGTGGACGCCGGCGGCCGGGTGGTGGGGCGCCACCGCGGTCACCACAACTTCACCGTCGGGCAGCGCCGCGGGCTGGGCGTCGCCGCCGCCCGCCCGCTGTACGTGCTCGCCACGGACGCGGACGCGAACCGGGTGGTGGTCGGACCGCGCGCCGCGCTGGCGACGTTGCAGGTGAACCTTCGTGACGCGGTGCTGCTTCGCGGCGGCGATCGGGTCGATCGGGTGAAGCTGCGGTACCGGTCGCGCCCGATTGGCTGCGCCGTCGAGGGCGCCGCAGGCCGCCACCCGGAGCTGCGCATCGAGCTGGCGGAGCCCGCCTACGGCGTCGCGCCCGGCCAGACCGCTTGTTTGATGGCCGGCGACCTGGTCGTCGGGCACGCCACCATCGCCGCCTAGACTCCCGGTCCAGCATGAAGATCGCCGAGATCCGCGAGGCCTACCTCTCGTTCTTCGAGGAGCGGGGGCACCTTCGGATGCCGTCGGCATCGCTTATTCCGCCGCCGGAGGACACCTCGACGCTTCTCACGATCGCCGGGATGCAGCCCTTCAAGCCCTACTTCCGCGGCGACGAGAAGCCGCCGCGCGACCGCCTGGCCTCCTGCCAGAAGTGCTTCCGCACCCCCGACATCGACGAGGTGGGGAACACCCGCCGTCACCTCACCTTCTTCGAAATGCTCGGCAACTGGAGCTTTGGCGACTACTTCAAGCGCGAGTCGATCGCCTGGGGCCTCGAGTTCTCGGTCGAGGGCCTGGGGATCGACCCGGAACTCATCTGGGTGTCGGTGTTCGGGGGCGACGAGGAGCTCGGTCTCGGCCCGGACGATGAGTCGATCGAGATCTGGAAGGAAGCGGGGTTGCCCGAGGAACGCATGGTCCGCCTGCCGCGCTCCGAGAACTTCTGGCAGGCCGGCGAGACCGGGCCATGCGGACCCAGCACGGAGATGCACCTGGACCGCGGCGAGGAGCTCGGTGGCCCGGATGAGCGGCCCGGCGACGACACGGACCGCTTCATCGAGTATTGGAACCACGTGTTCATGAGCTACGACCTGAAGGAGGACGGGTCGCTGGCCGAGCTGCCGATGAACAACGTCGACACGGGCATGGGGCTCGAGCGGGTGGCCGCGATACTCCAGGGCGTCGGCTCCGTGTTCGAGACCGACGCGTTCCGGCCGCTCGTGGACCTCGCGGGGGAGCTGTCGGGACGATCCTACGGGGACGAGCGGGCGACCACCCGGGCGATGCGGATCGTCGCGGATCACTGCCGCGGCATGACCTTTCTGCTCGCGGATGGCGTTGTGCCGTCAAATGAGGACCGGGGTTACGTGCTGCGCCGGGTGATGCGCCGCGCGATCCAGCAAGGGCGGGTGCTGGGGCTCGAGTCGCCATGGCTGGCGCAGTTCGCAGAGCGAACGATCGAGATGATGGCCGGCGCGTATCCGGAGCTTGCGCGGGAGCGGGAGACGATCCTCCGCTGGGTGGGTGACGAGGAGACCGCGTTCGGTCGCACGCTCGACCGGGGCACCGCACTGCTCGCCGAGCTCGTCGCGGAGGCCAAGGACCAGGGCACCTCATGGATCGACGCAGCAGACGCCTTCAAGCTCCACGACACCTACGGCTTCCCCTACGACCTGACCAAGGAGCTGCTGGCCGAGCAGGGGCTTTCCGTCGACGACTCGGGGTTCGAGGCGCTGATGGAGAGCCAGCGGTTGCGAGCCAGGACCGGCGCCGAGCCGGTGAGGGAGGACCGGCACGAGGCGGTACTCGCGTTCGCGTCCGCGGTGCCGCCGTCGAGCTTCGTCGGCTACGAATCGCTTCGCGCCGAGACTGCGGTGGCGGCGGCGCGGGAACCGTTCGTCAAGCTCGAAGAAAGCCCCTTCTACGCGGAGGGCGGCGGCCAGGTGGCTGACTCCGGCGCGATTCGCTGGGACGGGCACAGGACGCGGGTCGCCGACGTCTATCGGGTGGGCGAGGACCAGGTGATCCGCCTGGATGGCGATGCTCCGGACCCGGGCACGCGTGTGGAGGCAGAGGTCGAGCACACCACGCGGCACGCGACGATGCGGAATCACACGGCCACCCACCTGCTGCACGCTGCGCTTCGCGAGCGTCTCGGTACCCACGTCCGTCAAGCGGGCTCGGCGGTGCGCCCGGACAAGCTGCGCTTCGACTTCACCCATGGGGCGCCGCTCACCGGCGACGAGGTCCGCGCGATCGAGGATCGCGTCAACGAGTGGATCAAGGCCAGCCGCGCGGTGCGTGCGCTGCACATGGAGCGCGCCCAGGCCGAGTCCCTCGGCGCCATCGCCCTGTTCGGCGAGAAGTACGGCGACTGGGTGCGGGTGGTCGAGGTCGACGAGGTCTCGCGGGAGCTCTGCGGGGGGACCCATGTGGCAAACACGGCTGAGGTGGGGATCTTCGTGATCGCCTCGGAGGGCTCGAGCGCCGCCAATGTGCGCCGGGTCGAGGCGCTGACGGGGCCGGCCGCGATCGACTGGTTCCGCAAGCGAAGCGCTGCCCTCGATCAGGCCGGAGCGCTGCTGGGGTCGGCCCGCGATCCGCTGGCTGCTGCCCGCCGGGCGGCCGAGCGACTGGCGTCGCTGGAGGGCATCAAGGCCGAGGTCGACGCCCGCCAGGCAGCGGAACAGGCGGACCAGCTGGGCGCCGAGGGCGAGGAGGTCGCCGGAGTCAGGATCGTGGTGAGCCAGGGGCAAGGGGCGGACCAGGGAGCCCTGCTCGACCTTGCCGACCGCATCAAGGCCCGGCTTGGCGACGCGGCTGTCGTTCTGGGCGGCACTGAGGACGGCAAGGTGGCGCTGGTCGCCAGCTTCACGGAGAGCGCGGTCGAACGTGGGCTCTCGGCGGCGGATGTGGTGCGGGAGGCGGCCGCAGTGGTCGGCGGCGGGGGAGGGGGCCGCGAAACCGTGGCCCAAGCTGGAGGAAGGGACCCGAGTCGCCTGGAGGAGGCGCTGCAAGTGGCCCGCGACGCGATCAGGCGCGGACTCGGCGAATGATCCGATGCGTGTTCTGGCGGTCGACCACGGGTCCGTCCGCGCCGGGTGCGCGATCTCGGATCCCACCGGCACCATCGCGCGGCCGCTGCGGGTGATCGAGCCGCCTGATCCCCGGGCGGTTGCGGAGCTCGCCGCCGAGCATGGGGCGGAGCTCGTGATCGTCGGGCTGCCCGTTTCGCTCAGCGGGGCCGAGGGACCGCAGGCAGCGGAGGCGCGGGCGTTCCGTGACGCCCTCGCGGCGATCCTCGACCTGCCAGTGGAGACCTACGACGAGCGATTGACCACCCGCCTGGCCGAGCGCTCCGCCCGCGCAGGCGCGGCCGCGGCCCCTGACGCGCTCGCGGCCGCACACCTCCTCGAGTCCTACCTCCACGCGCGCGCCCGGGCTGGCGACGAAGTCGCGGGTGAACATGATGAATGACCCTGAGCGTCGCCGGCTCGTGCGCGAGGCCCGCAGGCGGAAGGCCGAAGGCGCCGTCTACCGGCGCCGTCGGCTGCTGGCGCTGGTGGCGGTGGTAGTCGCAGCCGGGCTCGTGGTCGCGGCCGTGGCGGCGATCCGCCACTCCGGCGGCGGCGGAGAGGTGACGATCGACGCGGGTTCCGCCAAGACGGTCACGATTCCCGAGGGGTATGACCGCAAGCAGATAGCGGAGATCGCCAAGCAAACCGGCCTCCGGGGCGATTACCTGAAGGCGAGCGAGAGCTTCAAGGGCTTCGATCCGGCCAAGTACGGCGCCGAGGGCCCAGAGAGCCTGGAGGGCTTCCTGTTCCCGGCGACCTACGAGTTGCCCCGCCGCCCGACGGTCGAGGATCTGGTGGCCCGCCAGCTGGACGCCTTCGAACAGAACATCTCCCAGGTGAACCTGGGCTACGCTCGCTCAAAGAACCTGACCACCTACGACGTGGTGATCATCGCCTCGATGATCGAGCGCGAGGTCCAGGTGCCGAAGGAGCGAGCGCTGGTCGCCGCAGTGATCTACAACCGCCTCCACGCCGGGATGCCGCTCCAGATCGACGCCACGGTTCGCTACGCGAGCGGCAACTTCACGGAGCCGATCAGCCCGTCCGAGCTCGAGATCAACTCGCCGTACAACACCTACACGAACTCTGGGCTGCCGCCCGGACCGATCGGCAACCCCGGCCTCGACTCGATAGAGGCGGCGGCTCATCCAGCGCAGGAGCCGTACCTGTATTACGTGGTGAAGCCCAACACCTGTGGCGAGCACACCTTCGCCACCACCGAGGCCGAGTTCAGCCGGGCCAAAGCGGCGTATGACGAGGCGCGGGCGGCGAACGGCGGCAACGCTCCCACCCCTGCAAACTGCCCGTGACCCGCAAGCGGCTCGCGGTCCTCGGCCAGCCGGTCTCGCACTCGCGCTCGCCGGCGATGCACCGCGCGGCGCTTGCGGAGCTGGGCCTGGCCGGCGAATGGTCCTACGAGGCGATCGAGGTTGCGCCGGCGGACTTCGAGTTGCTCGTGCGCAAGATGGCGGCCGGGGACTTCGTGGGCGCGAACGTGACCGTGCCACACAAGGTGGCCGCGCTGGAGCTGGCCGACGAAGCCTCCGCCACGGCCCTCGCCGTCGGCGCCGCCAATACGCTCAGCTTCAGTTCGGAGCGGATCGTCGCGGAGAACACCGACGCCCAGGGCTTCCTGGAATCGCTGCCGGAGCCACCTGCGGGCAAGAGCGCCCTGGTGCTCGGCGCGGGCGGCTCAGCCCGCGCGGTGGCCTGGGCGCTGGTGACCGAGGGCGCGCAGGTCGCGATCTGGAACCGGACGCCTGAGAAGGCCGAGCGCCTGGCGGGCCAAGTGGGCGCGTCGGCTCTTGCCTCGGGTGAAGAGCGGCTCACGTCGGCCGACTTCGACCTGATCGTCAACACCACGACCGTGGGCATGGGCACGCCCGGTGAAGGGCCCGCGGCCCTCAAGAGCCTGCCCATTGGTGCCGATTCGTTGGGCGATACACACCAATTGGTGGACCTCGCCTACGGACCGGTCGAGACCGAGCTCGCCAGGACGGCGAGAGCGCACGGCGCCACGGTCGTCGATGGGCTCGAGGTGTTGGTTCGCCAGGGCGCCGCGTCGCTTCGTATCTGGACGGGACAGGACCCCCCGATCGAGACGATGCGCCGGGCCGCCAGAGCCAGATGAGCTTCCTGCACCGCCGAAGACACCTCACGCCAGTGCCCGACACGGGCGAGGCGACGGCGCGCAAGCTTGACGATGAACGCAGCGAGGCCGCCACCAATGGGGTCACCGCGCCCATGCAGCGCGGCCACTCGGGGATGTTCGTCACCGACGTGATCGTTGAGCTGGGCTACGCCACGCGCGAGCGGGTCGACGAGGTGGTCAACGAGGCGCGCGTCGCCGGCAGGTCCCCGGAGGCGCTGCTGCGAGAGCGCGAGGTCATCGACGCGGACCAGCTCTCACGGGCGATCGCCGAGCGCTACGGCCTCGACCACCTCGACCTCACCGCTTACAGCGTCGACATCGGCGCGACGAACCTGATTGCGGTGGCCGCCGCGCGGCGCTACAGGTCGATCCCGGTCGGTTATGTGGACAAGGAGACGCTGCTCCTGGCGATGGCCGACCCAGCGAACGTCCTGGCGGTCGACGACATTCAGATGATGACTGGGCTCAACTGTCGGGTCGCGGTCGCCGCTGAGGACGATATCGAGGCCCTGATCGGGCGTATGAACACGCTCGAGAGCGCAGTCTCAGAAGCCGTCTCCGAGGAGGAGGACGAGCTCGCTGGCGAGGCCCAGGTCAGCGAGCTGCGCGAGTCGGCCGACGACGCCCCCGTGATCAAGCTCGTCTACTCGGTGCTAGGTGAGGCAGTCGGCGAGGGAGCCTCCGACATCCACTTCGAACCGGACGAGGACGAGATGAGGATCAGGTTCAGGGTCGACGGCGTGCTGCACGAGACCGCGCGTGTCCCGAAGCGGATGATCTCCGGGGTCGTTTCACGCGTGAAGCTGATGGCCGATATGGACATCGCCGAGAAGCGGGTGCCCCAAGATGGCCGGGTGAGCGTAAATGTTGAGGAGCGCAAGGTCGACCTACGCGTGACGACTCTGCCAACGCAGAGGGGAGAAGGCTGCACTATCCGCATTCTCGACAAAGACCAGGCGATGCGGACCTTGGACGAGCTCGGGATGGGCGGCGAGAGCCGGATCAGATTCGAGGCTTCCTTCACCAAGCCATATGGCGCGGTCCTGGTGACAGGACCCACCGGGTCGGGGAAGTCGACCACGCTATACGCCGCGTTACAGGAGCTGAACGCCGTAGAGCGCAACATCATTACGATCGAGGATCCGGTCGAGTACCGGATCTCGGGCATCAACCAGCTCAACGTCAACCGGAAGGCGGGCCTGACATTCGCCACCGGCCTACGCTCGATCCTGCGCGCCGACCCCGACGTGATCATGGTCGGTGAGATTCGCGATGAGGAGACGGCTCGGATTGCCATCGAGGCGGCGCTGACCGGCCACATGGTGTTGACCACTCTGCACACCAACGACGCGCCGGGCGCCGTTGCGCGCCTGACAAAGATGGGGATCGAGGGCTTTCTCACCGCGTCTGCGCTCGATTGCGTGGTCGCACAGCGTCTAGCGCGTCAGCTCTGCACGCACTGCAAGCGGCGCGCCGTGATCCCCCAGGACGCGTTGGCCGCGGCGGGATTCCGGGTCGGAGCCGACCTGGAGACCTACGAGCCGCTTGGCTGCGGGCGCTGCAGCCACACGGGATACCGAGGCAGGATCGGCCTGTTCTCAGTGATGCCCATGACCGAGGAGATCAAGGAGCTCACGGTCGGTGGCGGGGCGGAGGCCGAGATCGCCGCCGTGGCTCGGGAGCAGGGCATGGTCACCCTGCGCGAGGACGGGCTGCACAAGGTCAGGAACGGCGTTACCTCGATCGAGGAAGTCGCCCGGGTTTCCACTTAGCCGCTCACTTCTCAAGCTTCCTGCCCTTGCCGACGATCTAGAGGTTCGATGAGCCTCGATTTCGCCGCTGTGCTGACCAGGATGGTCGAGTTACGGGCTTCGGACGTCCATCTGACGCCTGGGTTCCCGCCTGCGATGCGCATCCGCGGGCGCATCGTGCCAATCGAGGGCTATCCACGGCTCAGCCCGCAGGAGAGCCGGGAGATCGTTTATTCGATCCTCAACGATTCCCAGCGGAAGCGCTTTGAGAACCAACAGCAGCTCGATTTCGCGTACTCGATCCCGCGAGTGGCCCGCTTCCGAGTGAACTGCTTCTTCCAGCGCGGCTCGATCTCCGCTGCCTTCCGTCACATCCCACACGACAT
This sequence comes from Solirubrobacterales bacterium, assembly GCA_035573435.1. Taxonomy (GTDB): domain Bacteria; phylum Actinomycetota; class Thermoleophilia; order Solirubrobacterales; family 70-9; genus AC-56. The sequence goes on along the minus strand of DATMZR010000007.1, from coordinate 60,452 downwards.
CCACAGCCTCGACTCGCTCAACCTACCGCTGGTACTCGAGGAGTTCACTCGCAAGCCCCGTGGATTCGTCCTGGTCACCGGCCCGACGGGTTCCGGGAAGTCGACGACACTCGCCTCGATGATCGACATGATCAACGAGGATCGGGAGGAGCACATCCTGACGATCGAGGACCCGATCGAGTATCTCCACTCGCACAAGAAGTGCATCGTGAACCAGCGCGAGATTGGTGCGGATGCCCAGGACTTCTCGATCGCCCTGAAGGCGGCGTTGCGCGAGGACCCCGATGTGATCCTGGTCGGCGAGATGCGGGACCTGGAAACGATTTCGACTGCGTTGACCGCCGCGGAAACCGGCCACCTCGTGTTCGCCACCCTCCACACCCAGTCCACGGCGCAGACCGTGGACAGAATCATCGATGTCTTCCCGGGTGCACAGCAGCACCAGGTGCGGATGCAGCTCTCGATCGCCCTTCAGGGGATCGTCACCCAGCAGCTCCTGCCGACGGCCGACGGCTCCGCCCGGATCGTCGCCTGCGAGGTGCTGGTGCCGACGCCCGCGATCCGAAACCTGATCCGCGAGGGGAAGACTCACCAGATCTACTCCGCGCTTCAGACCTCGGGCGCGGTCGGGATGCAGACCATGGACTCCCACCTCGCACAGTTGGTCCGGATGGGGAAGATCACGCGCCCGCTTGCGGAGCAGCGCGCCTCTGTCCCGGAGGAGCTGAAGCGACTGCTGGCCGGGACCGGCGTCAATCAGGTCCCGGTGACTGCGGCGTGATCGGAGGCGGGACCGGATGAGCACGTTTGCCTTCCGAGCCGTCGACCTCGCCGGCGTCCCAGCGCGCGGCGAGATGGAGGCCTCCTCGAAGAGGGTGGTCTCGGAGCAGTTGCGCCAGCGCGGCCTGATCGTCCTGGACGTCTCGGAGAAGCGCGAGGCGCTGAAGCTGGAAAGCATCTTCCAGCGCTTCAAGAGCGTCAACCTTCGTGCGGTTGCCGTCTTCTCGCGCCAGTTCGCGACCCTGATCGTCTCGGGGATGCCGATGCTGCGCTCGCTCTACACGCTGGAGGCGCAGACCGAGGACGAGATGCTCAAGAAAGCGATCGTCGGGGTGCGGGAGGACGTCGAGTCAGGAAGCTCGCTGGCTCAAGCGATGGAATCTCAACCTGGGGTTTTCGATCCGCTGTACCGCGCCGTCGTGCGCTCCGGCGAGGATTCGGGACGCCTGGCTGAGGCAATGGAGCGGATCGCCTACCAGCTCGAGCGGCTGGACGCGCTGCGCCGGCAGGTGCGCGCGGCGATGACCTACCCGGCGGTGGTCTTCAGCCTGGCTGCGGTCGTGATGGTCGTGATGGTCGCGGTGATCGTGCCGGTGTTCGTCGGGATCTTCGACGAGATCAAGGCGGACAACCCGGGCGAGGACACCAGTCTCCCGCTGATGACCCAGCTGACCGTCGGCGTCTCGGACTTCGTCACCCACCAGTGGTACGTGCTGATCGCGCTGCTCGCCGGAGGCATCTACGGCTTCCTGCGCTGGAAGAAGACCGATCGCGGCAGGCGCCAGTGGGATCGTTTCAAGCTCCGCATCCCGCGGATCGGCGACGTGGTCCAGAAGGTGGCGCTGGCGCGCTGGTCGCGGACCTTCTCGGGAATGGTCGCCTCGGGCGTACCGATCCTCCAGGCGATCGAGATCGCCGGCGAGACCTGCGGCAACGCGGTGATCACCGAGGCAATGGAGGACGTCTACGCCTCAGTGAAGCGCGGCGGGACCATCGCCCAACCGATCGGCGAGCACGCGGTCTTCCCGCCGATGGTGGAGCACATGGTCTCCGTGGGAGAGGAATCGGGTCAGCTCGAGACGATGCTGTCCAAGATCGCGGACTTCTACGAGACCGAGGTGGACGCCAAGATCAAATCGCTCACTGCCCTGATCGAGCCATTGATGATCATCCTCGTCGGCAGCATCGTGGGCTTCATCGTGATCTCGATGTACCTGCCGATCTTCAGCCTCTACGACAAGATCCGCTAGCCGTCCTGGTGGTGGCCGCCCGCTTGCGGCGGTTCAGCCCGATTGCTCGTGCGCCACGCGCGGCGCTCCGCCCTCAAGGGTGAACACCACCACGTCGTCGGGCGCGGCTGCGTGACCCACGGCCGCCTCGCCGGGCGCCACCGCGATCGCCGTGCCTACCGGCGGTGGAGTGCGGAGGATCGAAGCCATCACCAGGCTGTTGGCCACCACCACGCTTGAACCGATGGCGTCGCTGTAAACCTCCGCCCGCGAGCGCTCCCAGCGCCGGTCCTTGGTGGGGCGGGCGAACACCGGCACCAGGATCAGCGACACCCCATGCCCATGGAGCGCCGCCGCGAAGGCGTGCAGGCGCGCCAGGTCCTCACAGACCAGCACCGCCAGCCGCGCCCCGCCCGTTTCCACCACGCACACGCGCTCGCCGCGGGTCAGGTCCTCGTCGATCGGAGCGCTCAACCGCCCGTCGAGGCCCCATAGCTCCAGGTCCGCCTGGGAGAAGTTGAACGGATGGACCTTGCGCTGGCGCGCGAGCGCCTCGCCGGTGCGCGCGTCGAGCAGCACCGCCGAGTTGACCGGGGGCGTGGTCTCCTCCACGTTTCCGCTGCCTGCCACGACCATGCGTAGCTTGCTGGTGGCCGCGCGCTCCCGCTCGCGTAGGGCGCTCTGCCAGCTTTGGAGCAGGGCGGGGGAGAGGCAGAGCTCGGGCACCATGCCGATCGCCACGTCGCGCTTGTCCCAGCCCGCGATCACCCGCTCCACCCGGTGCCTGGTCGCCTCGTGGTCGGCGGGGTGGATCCGATAGAAGCGCACCCCGCCGCGCTCCTCCACCTCCCACTCGAGCTCGTTCGGGTCACGAATCATCGGCGCGGTGGCCACCCGCAGGCCGGCCTCGCGGTCCAGGCGAGTCAGTCGGGCATGGGGGGGAAGAGTGGCGTGATCGCAGGCGTCCCAGTCAGCTCCGCGCACGCGCACCAGCGCGCCGAACGTGTCCGCGAGGTCCTGGGGCAGCTGGCCACGGCGACCGGGCCGGGCGAAGCGGGGGAGCAGGGCGCCCGGCTTGCCCCCGGAGTCGAAGCGTCCGCTCTCGGCGTAGCGGAGGGCGTACTCGCTGAGGGCAGGCGGCGCCGGGCCACCCAGAAGCGGGTTGGCCCGGGCCAGAGCCGCGTCGAGGCCGAGCAGGGCAGCGAAGGGGTGCCGGACGTCTATCGGCTCGGCCGCGAGCGCGGCCGCCTCCACGGCCGCGGCGGCGGACTGAACCTGCGGATCGAGGAGCCAGCTCTCACCGTGGGCACGGAACTCGGTTAGATCGATCCCGTCGAACAGCTCGCAGAAGAGATCGGAGTAGTCGATATAGTCACTTGACATATAGTTGACACGCTGTGATAGCCTGGTGGCCGTGAACGCAATCACCGTAGACCAGCGCGGTAATCCCCGTTCGAGTGCCCTCGTCCGCCGGATCGCGAGCCTCGAGCACGAGCCGGGTCGCCTGGACGCCGTTGCTTTGGGGCTGGTGGACGCCGTGCTCGAGGCCGACACCCAGACGCTCGGCTCCGCGCTCGATGCCCTCCGCGACGCGCGGGCCCGCGCCGGCGAGAAGGAGAAGGAGCAGCTGCTCAGCTGGCTCGACGCCGCGATCGCCTTTGCCCACTGGGGGCTCGAGCGCGTAGCCTCTCCTGCGGGCGTGGCGCAGGGCACGCAGGCGCACGAGTTCCTGGGCTTGCTCGAGGGCTCGCCCCAACTTGGCAGCCGGGAGCTGCGCCGGCTCCTCGAGACCGACGAGACCCAGGTCAGCCGCACCGGCCGCCGGCTGCTGGACAGCGGGCTCGTGACCCGCCGCAAGTTGGGCCGGCAGGTGTTCTGGGCGCTGAGCCCGCGAGGGCGGCGCGCCCTCGAGCAGGCGCCCGAGGCCACGCCCCCTGACACCGCCTCCTTCTGGCTCGAGGCGATCCGCCGCGGCTTCGAGGGCGCGGGCGGCGATCAGCCCGGACCGCGTCGCGAGGTCGATCCCACCCGCGAACGGATCATCGAGTGCACCCTGGAGCTCCACAGCTTCAAGGGCATCCAGGCCACCACCTGGCCGGAGATTGCGGCAGGCGCGGAGGTGCCCATCGAGACGGTCGAGGCCATGTTCCCCACGCTCGACGACCTGGTCCGAAGCTGTGGTGCGCACTTTCTGGAGAGCCTTCGCATGCCCCCGCCGGACCGGGCCCGCGACATCTTCGCCGGAGCCTCCTCCGAGCAGGAGCGGATCCGGCGCCTGGTGGAGACGCTTTTCTCCATCTACGAGCGCGGTGCCGACGGCATCGCGGTCGCACGGAGGGAGCAGGCGGAGGTGCCGGCCCTACGCGAGGCGATGGACCAACTCGACGCCTCGCTGGACGCGCTGGTCACCGAGGCGCTGCGCTCACAGCTGCCTGGCAGCCTCTCGGTGGCGTCCCTGCGGGCTCTCACCGATCTCGAGGTGTGGCGGACCCTGCGCGACCAGGGCGCCAGGCCAGAGGCGGCCGTCGAGCAGGTCGGCGCAGTGGTGGAGCGCTGGCTCGAGGGACATCCGGCGCGCTGACCATTGCCATCCCCCCTGCGTTCACACCTAGGGGCCAGCCCCTAGGTGGACGGATGTACCCCTCAGAAACTCAAGCTCCAGCTACCAGAAACCGAGTAAGGGGAACATGAAAGGCCAGTCCCGGAATGGGGCTTGGCGGGAAACGAACCATTTGGGAGGGAGTACATGCTCCTCAAGCTGCGTCAGAGGATGGCACGGGACGAGTCCGGTTTCACGCTGGTCGAGCTCCTGGTCGTCATGCTCATTCTGGGACTCCTGGCCGCGATCGCGATCCCCGCGTTCTTCAACCAGAGGGACAAGGCTCGCGACGCGCAGGCCAAGACCTACGCACGGACGGCCGAGACGGCCGCGGAGACGATCGCGACTGACAACAACGGCGCGTACAACGGTGCCGGCGGTGTCACGGTGGCCAACCTGCAGAACGTCGAGGAGACGCTCACCGGAGCGACGCTCGCGGTGTCGAACGTGACTGCCGACACCTACACGGTCACGGCGACGTCGGACACCGGGAACACGTTTAGCGTCACCCGGAACGCCGGCGGCACTACCGACCTCACCTGTAACACAGGCGGGGACGCCGGCTGCCCGACGGGCGGGCACTGGGACTAGTCCCCAGCTAGTACCCGGCAGGGAGCCGGATCTGATTCGAACGGGCGGGCCTGCGGGCCCGCCCTTCGTTTCTCCGGGTCGGCTTTGCGTTTAGGGGGTTGGTAGTGGTGCGCGCGACCCGGAAGGCCGACGAGCGCCCGAACTTGAGTTTCGCGGCTGGGGCGCCGATCAATCTGGCGACCCCGGCGAACGGCGGGTTGGCTGGTCATGGACAAGGCGAGGGTGAAAAGCGGGATCCAGGCGTTGAAGAGCGAGCGCGGCGTCTCGATGGTCGAGCTCTTGGTCTTCACGATGATGCTTTTGGTCGTGCTGAGCGCCGGGATGGCATTGCTCATCGTCGCGGTCAAGAGTCAACCCCGCGTCAGCGACCGCGACTTCGCCATTCAGCAGGGACGCGTGCTCCAAGAGCGATTTGCGCGAGAGCTGCGGCAAAGCTCTCGAGTGGAGCAGTCGCCGGCGCCCACTTCGCAGTCGATCACCTTCGACACCTACGTGCGGCGCACCCAATGCGGTGGCGCACCGGAAACCAATCCGGCGAAGCCTGCGATCGCCTGCAAAGTCGCGTACACATGTGCCGCCGGCGCGTGTGACCGCACGGAGGCCCCCTTGGCCGGGCAGCCGGGGATGACCACAACGGAACGTCTCGTCGGCGGACTCTCGAGCAGTGCGGTGTTCGGCTACTTGCCCGACAGCGCGAACCCGGATTACGTCACCATGAGACTCGTCTTCCCCGCAGAGGGCGGTGACGACGCCGTCACTCTCGAGGACGGCGTGGATCTGAGGAACCGATGAGGCGCCAGGACGGGTTCGCGCTCATCGAGACCCTGGTCGCCGTCCTCGTCCTCGCCATCGGCGCCATGGCCGTACTCGGCGTCGTCGATACCTCGACGCGGAACACCTTCCGCGCCGAGCAGACGCAGGTGGCCATCAACCGGGCCCAGCGCGAGCTCGAGCAGATACGCCACCTGGACTACGAGGACGTTGCGCTGACGGCCACCCCGGGCCATTCGACCGATCCGAAGGATCCTCGCTACCGGGTTAGCGGCAGCGACTTCGCGCTCGGCTGGGACGGCAACACGCCGTCCGACTACGCCGAGATGGCGGTCAAGAACATCGGCGGGCTCACCGCGGGGACTGTGAGCCCAGGGCCGACCTCGTTCACCAGCGGTGACATCAAGGGCAAGGTCTACCGCTACGTGGTCTGGCGAAACGATCCTAACTGCCAGCTGGTCCCGAACAGCGGCATCGACGCCTGTCCCGGCCCTCACGACTACAAGCGGGTGGCAGTGATCGTCACGCTCGACAACGCCCCCATCTCGACCACCCGCGCTTACACCGAGGTTCAGTCCAACGTCAGTGACCCAGACGCTTCGACCGAGACCAGCAACGACCCGGGCGCAGGCGGGCCATCACAGACGGCCCAGCAGTTCTTCCTCTCCGACACGACCTGCAACCACGCCTCGCGCGAGGACATCACGCAAGACCACGCCGAGCATCAGACCTGGGGAGACTGCAGCGACCCCAATCCGAAGAAGCCCGACGGCCTCTACACCGAGGCTCCACCGGACGCCGACCCTAACGACCCCAACATTCCGGCTCTCTACGACTATGCGAACGACGTCGAGCCCAGCCTGAATCCCGACCAGGACAAGGGCCTCCAGCTCCTGCGCCAAGACGTCAACGGCTGCAGCTACAGCGGCGGCGCCAATCCCCAGTACAAGATCCATCGCTGGGTCAGCCAGCCCCTGCAACAGGTCTTCCAGATGAATGGGCAGGCGACGCTCGAGTTCTATACGCGGACGATCAACAACGTCAACGCCCAGGGGACGATCTGCGTGTTCGTCTTCATTCGCAAGGAGACCACCGCGGAGTGCACACCCCTGCCGGCTCCCTGCGACACGCAGCTGGTCGATCTCACGAGTCCGCCGAACGCCTTCTTCGTCTACTCGGAGAACCCTTGGCCCGCCGGCGCCTGGACGCGGCGGCGCGTTCCGATGAGCTTCTCATCGGCGACCGTGGCGCTCGTGGGACAGCGGGTCGGGGTGGAGATCGCCGTGCGCCGAAACGGCACCACAGGCGACGTCCTCGAGTTCATGTACGACCACCCGGATTACCCGTCGCGGCTGGAGGTCCAGACCACCACGCCGCTGCCCTGAGGGCTCCGGTGCCGTCCGATTCGAGCGCGACCATCGCGACCTTGCCGAGACCATGACGCCGCTCCTACCGCTCCTCTCCTGTGCCGGTCTGGCGCTGGGCAGCTTTGCGACGGTCGTCGCCCACCGGGTGCCGCGGCGCGAGTCCGTCGTCGGCGGGCGCTCCCGCTGCCCGGGCTGCGGAGCGACGATCGCCGCCTATGACAACGTGCCGGTGTTCTCCTGGCTGCTCCTGCGCGGCCGCTGCCGCGGCTGTGGCGAACGGATCTCCCCGCGCTACCCGCTCACCGAGCTGGCGATGGCGGCCCTGTTCGCGGCCACGGTCCTGATCCTCGGCACGGACGACCTCGGCGAGCTCGCCCTGGGGCTCACGTTCTGCACCCTGCTTGTGACGATCACCCTCACGGACCTCGAGCGCCGCGTGATCCCCAACGCGGTCTTGCTGGTGGGGGCCATACTCGGGGCGGCAATCGCCGCCGCCACCGACCCGGGGAGCCTGGCCGAGCGCGGCATCGCCGCCGTGGCGGCCGGCGGCTTTCTGCTCTGCGTCGCGCTGGTGTACCCCCGGGGGATGGGCATGGGGGACGTGAAGCTCGTCGCGGTCATGGGCATCTACCTGGGCCGGGCGGTCGCGCCCGCCCTGCTGATCGCCTTCGCCGCCGGGGCGCTCGTCGGGCTGGTGCTGATCGGCCTCCGGGGCGCCGCGGCACGCAAGGAGACGATTCCCTTCGGGTTGTTCCTGGCTCTGGGTGGGGTGGTCAGCCTCTGGTTCGGCGACGCGATGGTCGACTGGTACGTGCATAGCTTCTTTCAGGACTAGGGCCGCCCCCAGCCCTCGTACGCCTTCCCGCAGAGACCCTTGGAGCCGAGGCCTATTCAAGACGCGCTCGCAATTTCAAGGGATCGCCTGTTTCGGTCGATCTAGTGCCCGTGGCGGTCCTCCGTCCCCTGGGCTGAAGCAAGCATGCTTTCGACGAACAAGAACAAGGCAATCGTCGGCCTCGACGTGGAGGCCGGAAGCGCGGCAGCGATCGAGCTTGGGTCCAACGGCGACTCGGCGGTCACCAAGTTCGGCGTCGCCCCGCTTGGCGCCGGAGTCTTCCACGAGGGCGAGGTGTCCGACCCCGAGGCACTGGGCGACGCGCTCAAGGAGCTGTTCTCCAGGCACAAGCTCTCGAAAACCGTTCGGCTCGGACTCGCCAGCCAACGGGTGGCGGTGCGGACGCTTCGCTTGCCGCTGATCGAGAACCCGAGCGAGTTGGAGACGGCAATCCGCTTCCAGGCCCAGGACCACATCCCGATGCCGCTGGAGCAGGCAGTGCTCGACTGGCAGGTGGTGGGACATTCGACTGGCGCGAATGGTGAGCGTCAGGTGGAAGTGGTGGCGGTGGCGGCGCGCCGCGACATGCTCGGCGGGCTGATGGAGGCTATGAACCGGGCGGGCCTGCGACCGGTCGGGATTGACCTCTCGGCGTTCGGGATGATTCGCGCGCTCGCCCATGAGGCCCATCCCCCGGTCGAGCCGAGCGATTTTGTCGATGCCCCTGGGTATGGCCCGCCGTCCTATGAGGACCGGATCGCCGAACACGTCCAGCAAGGCGAGGCCGTTGCCGCCGAGCTGGCGCCGGAGCAGCACGCTCCGGCAAGGCTTTACTGCAACCTCGGTGACGTCATGAACCTCGCGGTGGCCCGGGGTGCCACCTGCCTGTTCACCCGTGTCTCGCCATTTGGGGTCCAGGGCATCGCCCAGAGGCTCGCCGAGCGGCGTGAGCTCAGCCTCGACCATGCCCGCCAGTGGCTTGACCACGTGGGAATGGAGCAGCCGCTCGAGGGGGTTGATGGCGACCCGGAGACGATCGGCGCTGCCCGCGAGGCGCTGGCCGAAGGGGCATCGCGGCTTGCGGACGAGCTTCGCCTGTCGCTCGAGTATTACGCAGCCCAAGAGGGAGCCGTGCCGATTGAAGGCATGGTGGCCTGCGGCCCTGGGACCACCATCCCCGGCCTCGTCGAGCGCCTCCAACACGACCTCGGCCAGCGGTGCGAGATCGGGCGGCCTCTGGCTCTGGCCCATCTGGACAAGGCTGAGGCAGCTCGCTTGACCGTTTCACTCGGCCTTGCCCTGGGGGATTGAGGCATGCGTCCGGTCAACCTGATTCCGCCCGAGGCGCGCCGCGGCGAGAAGGCGCCCATGCGCGCGGGCGTGCTCTCCTATGTGATCGTCGCGGTGCTGGCTGCGGCGCTGGTGGGGGTCACCGGCGTTGTGCTCACGAACAACCAGATCTCCGACCGGGAGGCCGAGAAGTCCAGCCTCGAGAGCCAGCTGGCGGAGGCAGAGGTACAGGCCGAGCGCGTCAGTGCCTTCGCCAACTTCGCCTCGCTCCAGCAAGCGCGTGCACTGACGGTCGACACGCTGGCCCGGAGCCGCTTCGACTGGGAGCGCGTCTTGCGCGAGTTGGCGATCGTGATTCCTGAGGACGTCTGGCTCACCAACCTCACCGCCACCGTGAGTCCGGAGGTGCAGATCGACGACTCGGGCTCCAGCTCGAGCTCGGGCTCCGCCGTCTCGACCTCAGAAAGCGTGCAGGGGCCATCGCTCCAGATAGAGGGCTGCGGCGCTGGTCACGACGCGGTCGCGAGGTTTCTCGCTGCGCTCAGGGACATCGACGGCGTCACTCGCGTCTCGGTCTTGAGCTCGGATCGCCCCGATCCCGATAGCGCGACCGGAGGCTCATCTGGCGGCGCGGGCGCGAGTAACCCTGCGGGCGATTGCCGCACCCGTGACTTCATCTCCAAGTTCACGATCGTGGCGGCCTTCGATGCGGTACCGGTCCCCGCGAGCGCCGGAACAGCGGCGCCGGCGGCGCCGGCGGCGCCGGCTTCCGAGCCGACCGCATCGGACTCCTCGGCCACGACCGCGGATCAAAGCCAGATCTCCGACGGGCAGCAGCAGCTTCAGCAGCAGAAGGAATCCACCGCGCAGCAGACGGAGAAGGCCCGCAAGGACGCCAACACCTTCATTCCGGGAACGGGGACGGCGCCATGAGGCGGAACGAGCTGACCATCGTCATCTCCGTGGCGGTGATCGCAATGATCGCCGGCTTCTGGCTCCTCATGATCAGCCCCAAGCGCGACGAAGCCGCCAGCCTGAAGGACGACATAGACGGGCTCCAGGCGTCCCTGGTGCAGGCACAGGACACCGCCGCTGCCGGCGAGCAGGCCCGTGAGGATTACCCAGTGAACTACCGCAGCTTGGTCGTACTCGGCAAGGCGGTGCCGGCGGACGGCGACCAGGCGGGCCTCCTGGTCCAGGTGCAGAGGCTTGCGGACCGCTCAGGCGTCGACTTCCGCTCGATTGATCTCACCGAGAGCGCGCAGGCCGCGTCCACGGCGACCGCGCCTTCCAGCTCCGGCACGTCGGTGTCGCCGATACCACCGGAAACGCCCTCCACCGGCACTGCCGAGGACACCACGAACGTCGCCGCGACCGCTCCGGCGCCCGCGACCGAAGCGGCGGCTGCGACGCTGCCGATCGGCGCCTCCGTGGGGCCTGCCGGCCTGCCCGTCATGCCGTACAGCCTCACGTTCACCGGCGACTTCTTCCAGATCGCGACCTTCCTCGAGAGCCTCGACAGGATGGTCCAGATGCCGCACGGCGAGGTCGACGTCACAGGCCGCCTCCTCACCGTCGACGGGTTTGCGCTTGCCCCGCCGAAGACCGCGGGCGGTGCAAGCTCCGGCGCGACCTCGACGCTCGTCGCCAGCCTGGCCGTGACCACCTACCTCACCCCTGCTGACCAGGGGGTGACCGCGGGTGCGACTTCGAGCGGTCCGGCTCCCGTGACCTCGACCGCCACCCCGACCCCTGCGTCCAGCACCACCACGACCGCCGAGGCGCCGACCTCGAGCGCACCCGCTCCGACGCCATGAAGAACGTGCAGCCGCCGCAGATTCTCACCGACCTGTACCGCGACCTGCGCGACCGCCGGTTGCTGCTGCCGGCGCTTGCGCTCGCCGTGGCCCTGATCGCCGTCCCGATGGCCCTCTCGAGCTCTGCTGCTCCGACGGACACGACGCCGAGCACCGCCCCGGAGGCGAGCGAGCCCGGCGCGGAGACCGCCGCCGAGGCCGCGGTGTTGACTCGGCAACTGGGGGTCACCGCGTACAGGAAGCGCCTCGACCGCTTCAACTCCAAGAACCCGTTCCACCAGCAGTTCACGCTGCCGGAGGTGACCTCGAAGGTCGACCAGTCATCGGTCACCGAGCCGCTCGCTACGACAGGCGTAACGACATCCGGAGGCGGATCGAGCTCGACGTCGTCGACCGCGGAGCCAACCTCGGCTTCGAGCACCTCGCCCGGGGGCAGCACGAATACGCCTCCCTCCTCCAAGCCTTCCGGTGGCTCCGGCGGCTCCACGGAGCCGACCCTGTTTGTCTTCCAGGCTGACCTCGCGATTGGGCCCCCAGGCGACCTGAGCCGCCGGAAGAGCGTCGAGCTGGGGAAGTTCCTGCCCAGCGAAACGAAGGCCATGATCGCCTTCTCCGGAGCCACCCAGGACCTGAAGCACGCGCTCTTCCTGGTCACCGACGACGTCAGCTCGGTGACCGGAGACGGCGAATGCGTACCCGGCCCCGCAAACTGCCGACTCCTGAAGCTCAAGGTGGGCGACGAAGCGGAGCTCACCTATGCGCCGGAGTCCGACCGCACCTACAAGCTGAAGCTGTTCGAGATCCGCCTCGCTCCGGCCGACGTGGACGCAGCGAGCAAGCAGGGCAAGCGCGGCTCGCTCTCGGCGTTCGCGGCCCAGGGATAGGCGCCACCAAGAGGCGGCTTCCGCGTCGCTAGGGTTGGCGGCGCGATGACGGCGTTTCGCTTCACAACCGCGGGCGAGTCGCATGGGCCCGGCCTGGTCGCGATCGTCGAGGGGCTTCCGGCCGGCTTGAGCCTCGATCGGGAGCGCCTCGACCGCGAGATGGCGCGCCGCCAGCTCGGTCACGGGCGTGGTGGGCGGATGAAGATCGAAAGCGACTCGGTCGAGATCCGCTCCGGCGTGCGGCACGGCCGAACGCTCGGGTCTCCGGTCGCCGTTCTGGTCGCGAACCGCGACTACGCGAACTGGGAGGAGCGGATGCACCCGTGGCCCGTCGACGCCGAGCTGGAGGAGGTTCACACCCCCCGCCCGGGGCACGCCGACCTCGCCGGCCTGCTCAAGTTCGGACACTCCGACGTTCGCAACGTGCTGGAGCGCGCCAGCGCTCGCGAAACGGCGGCGCGGGTGGCCGCCGGTGCGCTCGCCAAGGAGCTCCTCATGGCCTTCGGGGTCGGCGTGTACAGCCACGTGGTCCAGATCGGATCGGTGGCCGCGCCTGAGCGCGAGGGTCTCAGCGCCGCGGACTTCGCCGACGTGGATTCCTCGCCCGTCCGCTGCTTGGACGCGGAAGCGAGCAAGGTGATGGTGGCCGAGATCGATCGCTTGCGGAAGGCGAACGAGAGCCTCGGCGGAGTCTTCGAGGTGCGGGCCTTCGGCCTGGTGCCGGGGCTCGGCTCCCACACGCGCTGGGATGAGCGTCTGGACGGACGCCTGGCCCAGGCTCTGGTCTCGATTCAGGCGGTGAAGGGGATCTCGGTGGGCGAAGCCTGGGAGGTCGCGGGCAGGCCCGGATCTGAGTCGCACGACGAGATCTTCTGGTCCGAAGAGGATGGCTGGCACCGGGAGACCAACCGCGCCGGCGGCGTGGAGGGGGGAATGTCGAATGGAGAGCCGCTGCTGGTGCGCGCCGCGCTCAAGCCGATTTCGACCCTGACCAAGCCCCTGCGCTCGGTCGACACAGAGACGAAGGAGCCCACCGCGGCACTTCGCGAGCGAACGGACTCGACCGTGGTCCCGGCGGCCGCGGTTGTGGGCGAGGCGATGACGGCTCTGGTGTTGGCCCGCTGCTACCGGGAGAAGTTCGGTGGCGACCACATCGATGACGCGCTGGGCGCCCTGTCCGCCTACCGGGAGCGGATCGGGTGGCGACGCTAGTGGAGTCGGACGAGGCCTCGATCGCGCAGGCGGCTCGGCGCCCGGCCATCGTCTTCATCGGCTTCATGGGGGCCGGCAAGACGGCTGCTGCCCGCGCCGCACGCGACGCGGGCTTGGAGGCGCTCGAGGCCGATGAGCTGCTCGAGGACGAGGTCGGAATGCCGATCGCCCAGTTCTTCGGACGTCGCGGGGAAGAGGAGTTTCGAAGCCTCGAGTCAGCGCAGGTCACGAAGCTGCTCGGGGACGCCGACGGCGGGGTGATCGCTTTGGGCGGTGGGGCGGTCACCTCGGAGCCGGTTCGTGAAGCGCTTGCTCGGCACATCGTCGTCTGGCTGCAGGTGTCGGCTGAGGAGGCCTGGCGGCGGGTGGAGGGCAGCGATCGGCCTCTGGCCCAGGATCGCCATCAGTTCGAGGCCCTGCACGCCGAGCGCGAGCCCTTCTATGCGCGGCTTGCGGACGCGATTCTCCCTCCGGGCGACGAGCAGATGGTGGCGCGGGCGCTGCCTTCGTTGCTCGGGCTGCGCGAGCTCCCTCCGGGGACGCGAATGGCCTGGGCGTCGAGCGACTCGGGCGAGTACCCGGCTTACGTCGGGGATGGGCTGCTGGCCGCGGGCTTCTGGCCCCTCCCGCAGCGGCGCTTTTGTGTCAGCGACTCGACGGTGGCCGGGTTGTACGCCCAGGCGGTGCAGCCGCTCGCGGGGCTCGTGGAGGTGGAGCCGGGCGAGCGCGCCAAGACGCTGGCCGAGGCGGAGCGGGTCCTGCGCGAGCTTGCGCGGCTCGGGATGTCCCGTGCCGACCATCTGGTGGCGCTGGGTGGCGGCGTGGCCGGCGATCTCGCCGGGTTCTGCGCGGCGACCTACCAGCGGGGAGTCGACGTGGTGCAGGTGCCCACGACGCTGCTCGCCCAGGTCGACTCGGCCTACGGAGGCAAGACCGGGGTGGACCTGCCCGAAGCCAAGAACTACGTCGGCGCCTACCACCTGCCGAGCGCCGTGCTTGCCGACACGGCAACGCTCGCGACCCTGCCGGCCGAGGAGCTGGCGGCGGGCTTCGTCGAGGTGGTGAAGACGGCGCTGATCGCCGGTGCGGAGCCGTGGGAGCGGGTCCGGAAGCTCACCGAGCTCGATCCGGCGAAGCTCGGCGATGCGATCTTCGCCTGCGTCCAGACCAAGCTCGACGTCGTGGCCGCCGATGAGCGCGACAGCGGTCGCCGGGCCGTGCTCAACCTGGGCCACACCGTCGGTCACGCCGTCGAGGTGGCAAGCGGATATGAGCGCTACCGACACGGCGAGGCGGTCGGGCTGGGCCTGCTGGCGGCCCTTCGGCTGTCCGGAGCGGTCGAGCTCCGCGACGAGGTCCACGACCTGCTTGAACGCCACGGCCTGCCGACCCGGCTCGACCCGGCGATCGACGTCGAAACGGTTCTGGCGGCGGTCGAGCTAGACAAGAAGCGCACGGCAGACGGGGTGGGGTTCGTGCTTCTCGAGCGGGCCGGCCAGCCGGTCGTCGGCCGCCCAGTGGACCCGGACACCGTCCGAGCCGCAGTGGAGGAGCTGCGATGAGGAACCGGGTGGAGGTCATGCACGGCGTGAACCTCGACGCGCTCGGCCGTCGCCCGGCAGAGCACTACGGGACGATCACGCTCCCGGAGCTCGAGCTGACCATCAAGCGCTTCGCGCACGACCTCGAACTCGAGGTGCACTTCTTTCAGACCAATCATGAGGGGGCGTTCGTGGAACACCTGCATCGCCTGCCCGAGGTCGCCGACGCAGCCCTGCTCAACCCGGGCGCCTGGACCCACTACAGCTACGCGATCCGCGATGCGCTCGAGATCACGGGGTTGCCGTCCGTGGAGGTTCACCTCTCGGATGTGCGCTCGCGCGAGGAGTGGCGGAGCCAGTCCGTGTTGGAGGGCCTGGCCGTCGGGGCCGTGTGGGGGAAGGGCCCCGAGGGCTATCGCGAGGCGCTCGGGATCCTGAAGCGAGCGCTCGAGTGAACGCCGTGACCCGGCCCGAGCGCCTGGCGCGCCTCTTGCCTGAGCACGGGATCGACCAGCTCCTGGTGGGCGATCTGGTCCGCCCTGGGGACTCCACTCCCGACGCGATCTCGAACCTGCGCTGGCTGACAGGGTTCAGCGGGACCAGCGGCCTGGCGATCGTGGGCGCCGAGGATCGCGTCTTCCTCACCGACTTTCGCTACGTCGAGCGAGCGAAGCGCGAGGTGGATGCGGAGTTCGAGCGTGCGACGGCCGAACGCGAGCTGCTCGACGCGGCGTTGCCGCGGTTGCGGGGGCGGGTCGGCTACGACGAAGCCCAGACCAGCGTCAAGAGCCTGCGCAAGCTCGAGCAGGGCGTCCCCGAGGAGGTGGAACTGGTGGCGGCCGGCGGCCTGGTCGAGCGCCTTCGCCGCCGCAAGGACGCTGACGAGCTGCGGGCCATCGCCGAGGCCGCCCGGCTTGCGGACGAGGTCTATGGCTGGATCTTCGACCGGGGGGTGGTGGGAAGGACGGAGCGGGAGATCATGCTGGACGCCCATCAGCGGATGCGCGAGCTGGGCGCCGACGACCCGGCGTTTCCGGCCATCGTTGCCGCCGGTGCGAACGGCGCCCTGCCACATCACAGCTCCTCCGACCGGCCCGTGGGCGCCGGCGAGCTCCTGCTGATCGACATGGGCGCGATCGTCGACGGCTACTGCTCGGACTGCACGCGCACAGTGGCCGTGGGGGAGATCGACGACGAGGCGCACGAGGTCTATGAGCTCGTGCGCTCGGCGCAGGAAATGGCGCTGGCGGCGATCCATGCGGGCGTCCCGGCACGCGACGCCGACTCCGTGGCCCGAGATCCGATCGTCAGCGCGGGCCACGGCGAGCACTTCGGCCATGGCCTGGGACACGGGGTCGGGCTCGAGGTCCACGAGGCGCCGCGCGTCTCGCAAAGGTCTGACCAGACGCTCGAGACCGGGGACGTGGTCACAGTCGAGCCGGGCGTCTACCTCCCCGGCCGGCTGGGAGTCCGGATCGAGGACCTGGTGACCGTCGCCGACGACGGCTGCCGAAACTTCAGCAGCTTCCCAAAGGAGTTGACCGTAGTCGACTCGTGAGGGAAGTCCGCGTTTCCGCCCTCGACCACGATCCGGCAGGGACGGTTGGCGAGCACGTAGCGGCTGGTGGGCCCGAGCAGGCGCTCACCGTTGCTGGCGCCGTGCTCGGTGCTGATGTAGATCAGGTCG
Organism: Solirubrobacterales bacterium; assembly: GCA_035573435.1. Lineage (GTDB taxonomy): Bacteria > Actinomycetota > Thermoleophilia > Solirubrobacterales > 70-9 > AC-56. The sequence goes on along the minus strand of DATMZR010000007.1, from coordinate 43,849 downwards.
GAGTGTCGCTCGATCGCTTCCTCGACGATCGCCGCGCCCGGATTGCGGGTGCGGATCAGCCTGACGCGGACCTTGAGATGTCGAGCACGGCCCTGAAGGCGCGCGACCTCGAGCACGTTGCGAGCCAGCTCCTCTTCCTCGGCCATCCCGTCCCCGAGCTCGAGCTCGCGGGGGACGGCCAGGACGTACAAGGCCTCGACCTCGGCGTCAGGTCCGACCAGCTTCGCGGCCCGTGCCATGGCCTCCGTGTTGACATCGGTGCCCAAGATCGGGACCAGGGCGGAGCGGTACGCGACCTCGTAGAAGCCGAGCGGGCGCTGGGGACGCTCGATCCGGTACTGGCGGCGCGGATCGAGGCCGTGGCGGCGGCGGTAGATGAGGTAGCCGGCCATCCCGACCAGCATCCAGCCGGTACCAACGTAGCGTGCCTCGTCATGAAGGACGACCACCGAGACGAAGGCGGCTCCGGTTCCCAGAGCGCCCAGCACAGCCGTCATCGGCACGGGCTTGCCCCTGATCGCCACGTTCCAGGGCGCTCGGTAGGGGCGGTCGCGGCGAGGGTCGCGAAGGCGCAGAGCGATGATCGAAACGTGGGCGACCGTGAACGAGAGCATCGCCCCGAAGCTGTAGAGGTTTCCCAGGAAGTCGGTCTGGCCCGGGATCAGCAGGATCATTGCGATGAGCGAGAAGAAAGCGATCGTGAACCACGGGGTGCGGTAGCGCTCGTGGAGCTGGCAAAAGGCCCCGGGAAGCTGGCGATGCTCTGAGAGCGACCACGAGAGTCGCGAGATCCCAATCAGCCCAGCGTTGGTGGCGATGATCAGGATCGTCGCCGCGAGGATGCCGATGTAGTAGCGGGCCGCCGTCTCGACTGCCCCATGCAGGTGGAGGGCTGAGACGATCCCCAGCACCGGGTCGTCCTTATAGGTGGTGCCGAGCTGGGTCGAGTAGTGGCCGGCTGCGTCCTGGGTGACCGGCAGGGCCACGATCGAGACGATCGAGATCCCGGCGAAGATGCCGAGAACGGCAAAGAGGACGTAGTTGACCGTTTGCGGCACGTCCTTGCCCGGATCCCGCGCCTCCTCGGCCATATTGGAGACGGTCTCGATCCCCGTGTAGGCGATCATCGAGATCGAGACGGCAAACAAAAGCTGGCTGTAGCTCGGAGCCACCCCGAGGTGAACCTGACGAACGAGGAGCGCGGGGTCGAGGATCAGCACGGCGCCGAGGACGACGAGCGCGATCTGGGTAAGCAGATCAGTGATCGCGAGGAAGATGTTCAGGCGTGTCGACTCGCCGATCCCACGGATGTTGAGCAGGGCCAGGACGGCGATCACGACCGCTCCGCCGATCACGTCGCCAGGCCCGTGTCCAAGGGCAGGAAAGAAGACGGACAGGTAGTGGGGGACGAAGAAGGCGCTGATCGCCACCGTGATGATGTAGTCGAGCGACAGCCCCCAGCCGGCGAAGAATGACACCACCTCGTTGAAGGCGTGACGAGCGAACGACGAGGAGCCGCCGGCCTCCGGGAACATCGAGGCGCCCTCGGCATAGGTCTTCGCGGTCAGGGCGAACAGGCCACCGGCGAAGATGAAGACCAGCGGGGTGAGGCCGAGGGCGTGGGCGGCGACCAGGCCGAGCGCGTAGTAGATCGACGAGCCCACGTTGCCGTAGGCGGTGGCGAACAGGCCGGGAACCCCGACGCTTCGCCGCAGGCCGCGCTCCTTCAGCTGCGCCATTGCGCCTCCGGTGACCGCCCGCTTGTGATGGGTGCAGGCATCTCACCCTGATGGTCGGGCGGCGGGCGTTAAGCGGGCGCTAAATCGTCGCCCGCGGGCGTAGAGATTTCGCTAAGAACGCGCCTACAGGTCGTCCCGCAGCCGGTAGCCGACCCCCGGTTCGGTGATCAGGTAACGCGGCCGCGAGGGCTCGGGCTCGAGCTTCGAGCGGATGTGAGCGATGTGAACGCGCAGGTAGTGGGTCTCGGTCTCGTAGCCCGGCCCCCAGACCTCGTGCAGGAGCTGGCGCTGGGTTACCAGTCGGCCGCGGTGCTGCGCGAGCACCCTGAGCAGGTCGAACTCGATCGGCGTCAGGTGGACCTCGGTTTCGCCGCGGGTCACGACCCTGGCCGCGACATCGACGGTCAGCTCGCCAATCGTGATCCTCGGGCCTCCGCCGTCCTCCGTCGCGCGGCGCAGGGCCGCCCTCAGGCGGGCGAGCAATTCGTCGGTGCCGAAGGGTTTGGTGACGTAGTCGTCAGCGCCGGCGTCGAGCGCCCGCACTTTCTCGCGCTCGTCGCCGATCGCGGACAGGACGATGATCGGCAGGCTGCTCCATCGCCGCACGTCGGCGCACACCTCGACTCCGCTGCCGTCCGGCAGGACGAGGTCCAGCACCATGGCGTCGGGCGGCCGCACCGCGACCGCGTTCAAGGCCTCCTCCTTGGACTCAGCCGCCTCGGTGACGTATCCCGCGCTGCGCAGGATGACTTTGAGCGCCCGAACGATCTGTGGCTCGTCGTCGACGACCAGGACCCGTTCGTTCACGGCACCTCCGCCGGCTGGGAGACGAGTGGAAACGAGACTGCGAATGTGGTCCCCCGATCCGTGCCGCTTTGGAGGCGGATCTCGCCACCGTTTGCCTTCACCAGGCCGCGGCAGATGGCCAGCCCGAGGCCAGATCCCCCGCCACCGTCGCCGCCGCGAACGAAGGGCTCGAAGATCTCGGCGCGTTTCGAGCGCGGAATGCCCCTGCCCTGGTCGGTGATGGTGATCGTGACCTTGCCTGCGGCCACCGTGCCACCGATTCGCACCGGTGCGCCTTCAGGGGAGAACTTGACCGCGTTCTCCAACAGGTTGAAGAACACCCGCTCGAGCTGGGTGGCGTCGCCTCGAACCAGGGGCAGGTCCGGTTCCAGTTCGAGGTTGATGGGGCACTCACCGAAGTGCGCCCGCACCTGGCCCGCCGCGCTGGCCAGGGTGTCGTGGAGGTCGCACCAGTCGGTCCGGGGGTTCACGGCGTCGGCCTCGATTCGCGACAGGTCGAGGAGGTCGTCCACGAGTCGAGCGAGGCGAGCCGACTCGGTCTCAATTGCCGTCAGCAGGACCTCGCGATCGTCGGGATCGATCGCGCCCTGTCGCAGCCCGGCCGCGGCGGTCGTGATCGCGGTCAGCGGTGATCGAAGATCGTGCGAGATCGCGTGAAGCAGCGCCGTCTTCGCCACGTCCGCGCGGCGGGCGGCCTCCGCTTCGGCCGAGCGGGCTGCGACGCGGTCGCGCTCCCGCCCGACGTCGATCAGGCGCGCGAGGGCCTCCGCGAGGCGCTCCAGGCTCCGCTGGTCCCAGCCAGCGTCCGGTCTGCCGTAGAGCCATCCGGGACGGCTCGCGGGGAGGCGCACGGCGAGCTCCCCGTCAAGCGGGGAGGGCGCAGCGGTCAGGCCGAGCCGCACGGCGGACGGGGCGGACGCATCAAGAGTCGCACCGCGACTCGTCAGCTCGATCTCGAGATTGCCGCCCGCCAGAACGGAAGCTGCCGCGTCGGCGAGGATCGCTGCCTCCCGCTCGCGCGCTGTGGCCAGGACCGCACGTCGCTCGGCTTCCGTCGCCCGTCGGCGGGCCAATGCGGCGAGGCGGCCGACCACCAGGGCGGCGATCAGGAACACACCCAGCGCAACCACGTTGTGCGAGTCCGAGATCGTCAGCCGGTAGCGCGGCTCGATGAACAGGAAGTTCAAGGTCGTGACGCCGAGCACGGCCGTGATCAGCGCGGCTACCTGACCGTGGCGGATGGCGACGAACAGCACGGCCAGCAGGTAGAGGACGCCGAGCCCCGTCGCGGGCGCCACCTCGTCGAGCAGGGCGACGAGCCCGGTCGCCACGCCTACCGCGCCGAGCGTTTCGAGCGTGGCGACTGCGAGCTCGTCGGTGTCGATTCGGTTCCTCATCCGAGACAGCATCGTCTCGAATCAGTCTAGGTCCGCTTGAGGCTCAGGCGGCCTCGCGCCAGGCGGCGAGGGAGCGGTCGGCGGCCAGGCGCCTGAGCGCCTTCTCCTCGAGCTGACGGACGCGCTCCTGGGTCACGCCGAGCTCTCGCCCGACCTCGCGCAGGCTCGCAACCGGCTCGTCGGCGGTGCCGAACCGCAGCTCGATCACGCGCCTTTCGGTTTCCGGCAGCTTCGACAGCGCCGACTCGACGGTGCGCTCGCGCTGGCGGTCGGCGATCTGCTCCTCGACCGGGGGCGCCTCGTCGGCGCGCAGCTCGCCGAGGGTGGCCTCGCCGTCCTCGGTGACCGGCGCATCGAGGCTGGTGGTGACCCGGGTCACGTCACGCATCGCCGCTACCTCGTCGAGGGGCAGCTCGGCCTCGGCGGCGATCTCCTCGTCGGTGGGCTCCCGGTCCAGCTTCCCAGTCAGCTCGGCGGCGACGCGGTTCACCGTTCGCTGCCGCTGGGCAACGTGGGCGGGCAGTCGCACCGGGCGCCCGGTGTTGTCGAGGCCGCGCTGCATCGCTTGACGGATCCAGAGCGTTGCGTAGGTAGAGAACTTGTAGCCGCGGCGCCAGTCGAACTTCTCGGCCGCCCGGATCAAGCCCAGCATCGCCTCCTGGACCAGGTCCTGCATCGACAGTCCCAGGCCCTGATAGCGGCGCGCGTTCGACAGCACCAGCCGCACGTTCGAATTGATCAGTCGCTCCTTGGCCTCCAAATCGCCACGCTCGATCCGCTGCGCCAGGTCGATCTCCTCGTCGGCGGTGAGCAGGGGATAGCGGGCAGCCTGGTTCAGGAACAGCTGGAAGCTGTCCGTTGTCTCGGTGTACTCGGCGCGATGGGTCCTTGCGCGTCGCTCGACACGATTCGGTGTCGACCCCGCGGCGTGCTGGCCGCGGCTACGACGCGAGCGGGCTCCATCACGCGCGGCAGGAATCCGCGTCATGAAGCCTTCCTCTCGGTCAGTTGACTACGGAGTCAATTGTACCAGATACTTGACGAAGCAACAACTTCTACACGGGGGCCCCTCACTGCTGCCTGGCCAGGCTGGCCTCGGGCGGGAGCGCCTCCTCGTGACGCACGCGGGCGCGTCCCTCCCCATAGCTGATCGTCTCGAAGGCGATCATCGCGGCCAGCACCGCCGTCACGATCGCGAGGGTGGCCAGCGCGGGCAGCACCGTCGCGGCGGGGAACACGGCAAGCAGCGCCAGGGCGAGCAGCAGACGGTGTCGGTTGATCGTGTGTACGTGCCGGTAGCGAAACCCGACCAGCCCCAGCAGGTAGAAGCTGACGCCGCCCAGCAGCGCGAACGCCGGCACGGTGGCCAGGGGATCGTCGACGTGTGCGAGGGTCTTCTTCAGGCCCACCGCCACGAGCACGATCCCGGCGACCATCGGAAAATGCAGATACGAGTAGGAGTCGCGGGCCAGCTCGTTTCGCTCTCGTCCCTCGGCCGCGCTGACCAGGCGGCGTGCGGAAACCAGCGCAACCACGTCGAAGTAGGTCCACCAGAGCGCCGCTGACAGCGAGATGCCCGCCAGCGCCGCCGCGGCGATGCCCCACGTGAGCTGGGCCTCGGCTCCGACGCCGATCGCGACGATCGATTCGCCCAGGGCGATGATGATGATCAGCCCGTGGCGCTCCGCGAAGTGGCTTGGGACCAGTTTCCAGCCCTCCGACCCGAAGAAGTACGGCCCGCCCATGTCCAGCAATAGGGCGAGAGCCCACAGAGCGCCCTGGGGGAACCCGTCCAGGAGCGAGGCGCCCGCCAGGAGGCCGACGCCGGCCGCGGTACTCAGCGCCAGGCTCGTCACCGACCTGCGAAGCGCCGGGTCGTCCCGGCTGGCCAGCACGAACAGCGCGATGTGCGCGGCACGAACCGCTCCGTAGGCGAGGGCGAATTCGAGCGCCAGGCTGTCGAAGGCCTCCGGAACGCAGATCGAGACGATCAAAAACGCCGCCATGGCGGCGAAGATCGCAATCCGAACCGCGCCCTCCTCGGGGTCGAGCACGCTCGTCAGCCAGGTATAGCCGGTCCAGGACCACCACAGCACGCCAAGCACGAGCATGCCCTGGACCACGCTCGACCAGCTTGGTCGATTGGCCATCAGCGCGGTGCACTGGGTGAGCGCGAGGACGAACACGAGGTCGAAGAAGAGCTCCAGCGGCAACACCCGCTCCCCTTCGCGCATCGCGGCGCTCAGCCGGTGGGCGCCGGTGTCCGTGGCGGTCTCCATGACGCTCATCATCCTAGGTCGCCTCCTGCCCTCGTTCCCGGAGACGACGTGCCTGATCGCTCATCGCCCGTTCATCGTCCTTTCATCCGGCCCGGGTAGAAAGGAAGCTGAGGGAGCCCAGCAACGACGAAATGGAGGCAGATATGGCCTCACGATTTGGTCGGGGTTCGATTCAGGGGATCGTGGTCGCTCTCGCCATGGGGCTCCTCTTCGCCCTACTGGCGAGCGGCTGTGGATCCTCGAGCGGCGGCACCTCGGCAAGCGCGTCGTCGGCGGTTGGCTCGGCACCGAGCCTGGCGCCGATCGAGAAGCCCTACAAGCCGAAGTTCGATCAGGCGAACATCGTCCGGACGATCGACAACAGGTACTGGCCCCTTCAGCCCGGCACGACCTTCCATTACAAGGGCGTGAAGGGCACCCAGCACCAGATCGACAACGAGACCGTGACGCACCAGACCAAGCGGATCCTCGGCGTCCCGGCGACAGTCGTCCGGGACACGGTCCTAGCCCATGGCATTCCCATCGAGCGGACCTTCGACTGGTACGCCCAGGACAAGTACGGCAACGTCTGGTACATGGGCGAAAACTCGCTGGAGCGCACGCACGGTCACCTGGTCAGGGCCAGCGACTCGTGGGAGGCGGGAGTCAACGGAGGCAAGCCCGGCATCATCATGCCCGGGAACCCCCAGCCCGGCGATGCCTACCGGCAGGAGTACTACCCGCCGGGGCAGGCCCTCGACGAGGCGCGCGTCCTGTCGCTCGACGGCCACACGACCGTGCCGGCCGGTCAGTTCACGGGCGTGCTGGTGACGAGCGAGCGGAGCCCGCTGGAGCCGCAGACCGAGCAGAAGTACTACGCCCCCGGCACGGGCGACGTGAAGGAGAAAGTGGTCAAGGGCCACCACGAGGTGTTCGAGCTGGTGAGCGTCACCCACCAGTGACCCAGTGATCGCGTCGGGCGCGGGACCGCCAGCCGTGAGTCCCGCGCCCGGCCCACGCGGATCGTGCCGCTAGGCTGGGAGCCTTGATCTCGACCAATCAGTTCAAGAACGGGACGCACATCGAGGTGGACGGGGTCATCTACCGGATCCTCGAGTTCCAGCATGTCAAGCCGGGCAAGGGCGGTGCCTTCGTGCGCACGAAGCTGCGCAAGCAGGACGATGGCAGCGTCCAGGACAAGACCTTCCGGGCCGGGGAGAAGTTCCGCCCCGTGCGGACCGAGGCCCGGAGGATGCAGTACCTGTACGACGCCGGGGAGGCCGCTGTGTTCATGGACAACTCCGACTACTCGCAGCTCGAGATCCCGCGTCCGCTCGCCGGCGACGCGATGCGCTGGGTGGTTCCCAACTCCGAGGTGGAGGTGCTGTTCGTGGACGAACGCCCGGCGGGCGTGCAGGTCCCGAGCGCGGTCGAGATGGCGGTCACGGACACCCAGCCGGGCGTCAAGGGCGACACCGCGTCTGGTGGAGGCACCAAGCCGGCCACCTTGGAGTCGGGCGTGCGGGTGGAGGTCCCGCTGTTCGTCAACGAGGGCGACCGGGTTCGGGTCGACACTCGAAGCGGCGAGTACGTCTCGCGCGCATAGGCGGGCGAGCAGGCAACAATGCGCCGCTCGGATCAGCGCCGCGCCGCGGTCTTCGCCCTCTACCAGGGAGAGGTGACCGACCGACCGACCGCAGAGGCGCTCGAAGACGCGAAGCCGTTCACGCGGGATCTCGTGGAGGGAGTCGAGGAGCATCGCGCCGAGCTCGACGCAGAGATCGCGCGGCTGGCTCGCGGCTGGGATCTGGACCGGATCGCGGCGCTGGAGAAGAGCATCATGCGCGTAGCCCTGTACGAGCTTCATCACCGCGACGACGTGCCGGCCGAGGTGGCGATCGACGAGGCCGTTTCATTGGCCCGGCGCTATTGCGGTACGGACGCGCCCGGGTTCGTGAACGGGGTCCTTGGGACCGCCGCGAGGGCTCAATCCCACTAGCGTTTCCAGTATGAGCTCCACCGAGCAGCTTGCGGAACGGCTGCGCGAGATCGCGTCGCGCCTTCGCGACCCCGAGCTATCCGAGGAGGAGGCCGAGGGCCTGGCTCGCGAGGCGGCGGACCTGGTCAGCAAGGCCGGCGCCGAGATCGAGAGCGCCCTACGCGAGATCGCTGCCCGAGAAGGGCCGTGAGCAGCTACCCGGACGACCTTCGCGACCTGGTCGAGAGCTACCTCACCGGGTTGCGCTTCTCGGGGATCCAGGAAACCGAGGGCCTCGACGAGGCAATGCGGTACTCCCTGCTGGCCGGCGGGAAGCGGATCCGGCCGGTGCTGGCGCTTGCAACCGCCCGGTCGCTCGGGATCGAGCCGGAGTCGATGCTGCCGGCGGCGGGGGCGATCGAGCTGATCCACACCTACTCGCTGATCCATGACGACCTGCCGGCCATGGACGACGATGAGCTGCGACGCGGCCGGCCGACCTCGCATGTGGTCTTCGGCGAGAACGTTGCCATCCTGGCTGGGGATGGGCTGTTCGCGGAGGCGTTGCGACTGTTCGTCGAGCACCAGCGCGGCGAGCCGGCCGCGGTGGTCGCAGCGCTTCGCGAGCTCCTGGGCGCGATCGGCGTGGACGGCATGGTCGGCGGGCAGTACGTGGATGTGACCACGTCGCTCCCGCCGGCCCCCTCGTCGTCGTCGGGCGCGGCAGCGGTGACGCAGCCGGCCGTCGAGCTGAGGAAGCTGCACGAGCTGAAGACCGGCCGGCTGATCGCCGCCAGCGTCGGCGTCGCGCTCGTCCTGGCGGGCTCGAGCGAACGTGACACAATTCCCTACCGCCGCTTCGCCGAGGAGCTGGGCGTCCTGTTCCAGATCGTCGACGACATCCTCGATGTGACCGGAAGCGACGAAGAGCTCGGAAAGCCACACGGCAGCGACGAGCGACATGGGAAGCTCACCTACGTCAGCCTGTTCGGACTCCAGCACGCCCGCGAGCTGGCCTCCGAATCGCATCGAAAGGCACACGACGCACTCGCCGCGATGGGCGGCGACCCGCGGGACCTGAGCCGGATGACCGACTTCATCTACACCAGACAGTCATGAGCGACGAGCGGCGAGCGACGGGGCTGCTGGAGGAGATCACTGGCCCCGCGGACCTCAAGGGGTTGACCGACAAGGAACTCCAGGAGCTGGCCCAGGAAGTCCGCGAGCTGATCATCGACGTGATCGGCGAGATCGGCGGCCACTTCGGCGCCAACCTGGGAGCCTGCGAGCTCGCCGTAGCGCTCCACAGCCTGCTGGACTCTCCGCGCGACAAGATCATCTGGGACGTCGGCCACCAGGCCTATCCGCACAAGGTCCTCACCGGCCGGCGCGAGCGGCTGGACACGATCCGCCAATACGGCGGCCTGGCGCCGTTCTGCTCGGTTTTCGAGTCTGAGCACGACATCATGGGTGCCGGCCACGCCTCGACCTCGATCGGCTACGCGGTGGGGCTCAAGGAGGCGATGCGCAAGGGGATCGGCACCGACGGCCAGGTGGTGGCCGTGATCGGGGACGGAGCGCTGACCGGCGGCGTCGCCTACGAGGCGCTCCAAAACGCCGGCGGGCTCGAGACCCCGATCGTGATCGTTCTCAACGACAACGGCATGTCGATCTCCCCGAACGTAGGCGCCCTCGCCCGCTACTTCCAGCGCTTCCGGCTCAACCCGATGCTGTACCACGCTCGCGAGGGAGTCGAGGAGCGCCTCACCCGGCTGCCGCTCGGTGTAGGGGGGACGATCGAGCGCCTGGGACCCGAGATCAAGGCGGCGATCAAGGCCTACGCGGCACCGGGGCTTCTGTTCGAGGAGCTCGACCTCGCCTACGTGGGCGTGATCGACGGCCACGACGTTGGAGCGCTGCGCCGCGCGATCGGGGACGCCCTTGGCGCCCAGCGGCCCGTCGTGGTCCACATCCACACGGTCAAGGGCAAGGGCTTCGCCGCGGCAGAGGACGGTGGCCTGGAGGGAATGGAGAAGTGGCACGCGGCGAAGCCGAAATCAATCGTCAACCGGGCGCCGGCCGACTTGAAGCCCATCAAGGAGACCGATTCGCCGGAGGCGATCGAGAAGCTCGAGAGGCCCGCGCCTGCGTCGCCACCGCAGTACACGGCGGTTTTCGCGGATGCCCTGGTGGCCGAGGCAAAACGCGACCGCCGGGTGATCGGGATCACGGCCGCGATGGCGGGGGGGACCGGGCTCGACAAGCTGTGCAAGGAGCTGCCCGAGCAGTACTACGACGTCGGGATTGCGGAGCAGGACGCGGTGCTGTTCGCCGCCGGCCTCTCGCTCCAGGGGGCGAAGCCGGTGTGCGCGATCTACTCGACCTTCCTACAGCGCGGCTTTGACCAGCTCGTTCACGATGTCTGCCTCCAGGAGCTCAACGTCGTCTTCGCCATGGACCGGGCCGGCCTGGTGGGCGACGACGGCCCCACCCACCACGGCGCGTTCGACGTCTCCTACTTCCGCCCGCTGCCCAATGTGGTCCTGATGGCGCCGCGCGACGAGGCGATGCTCGTCCACATGCTTCGCACCGCACTCGCTCACGACGGCGGCCCGATCGCCTTCCGCTACCCCCGGGGCGCCGCCGAAGGCGTTCCGCTGCCGGAGCGGGGGCAGGAGATCCCGATCGGCGCCGGCGAGCTGCTGGCCGAGGGCGAGCGGGTGGCGCTGCTTGGTTACGGCTACGGCGTGCAGGTGGCCCTGCGCGCGGCAGGCATCCTCGGCGAGCATGGCCACCGAGTCACGGTCGCCGACGGCCGGTTTGCAAAGCCGCTTGACGCGGAGCTGGTCCAGCGCCTCGCCCGCGAGCACGAGTTGGTGGTGACGATCGAGGAGAACGTCCTCCCCGGCGGCTTCGGGGCCGCGGTGCTCGAGCACCTGGAGGATGCGTTCGCCTCGCCTCAGTCCCGAGCGCGGGTGATGCGTGTCGGCCTGCCGGACCGCTACGTCACACACGGCAAGCCGGCGCTCCTGCGTGAGGAGGTCGGCTTCACCGGCGAGGCTGTCGCGGAGCGGGTGCTGACCGCGCTTCGCGCTCCGCACCCGGTGTCCGGCTAGCTCAGACGCTCGGCGAGCCAGCGGGCGTTACGCGGCGCAATGCCCTCCCGGTCGTTGTTGAAGTAGGCGAAGATCTCGACCCTCGAGCGCCAGGCGGCGAGCCGCCGCTTCCACTCCTCGAGCTCGCGCTCCGAGTAGTTGCCGCGCCGTCCCCGGCGGCCGTAGTGGAAGCGGACGTAGGTCCAGTCAGTCGTCAGATCGTGAGTCTGGAAGGGCCACATCGGACTGTCGGAGATCACCAGTGCCGCACAGTGTGCGGCGAGGATGTCGTAAACGTCCCGCGTGAACCAGCTCTCGTGACGAAACTCGAACGCGTGGCGTCCGGCGGGCGCTCGCCCGAGGACTCCGGCGAGCCGTTCGTCGTCGCGCTTGAAGTTCTGCGGAAGCTGCCAGAGGATCGGCCCGAGCTTCCCGGCCGCCCGCAGCGGTTCGAGCCTTTCGAAGAACAGCCGGGTGCCGCCTCTCGTCGGCTCCCTGAGCCGGTACACATGCGTCATGTAGCGGCTCGCCTTGACTGCGAAACGGAAATCCTCGGGTGTCTCCTCGGCCCACGTTTGGACGGTCTTCTCGGTCGGCAGCCGGTAGAAGGTGGCGTTGACCTCGACCGTCTTGAAGAGCTCCGAATAGCGCCCCAGCCAGGCTCGCGCCGGGACGTCGTCAGGGTAGATGACCCCGCGCCACTCGCGGTAGTTCCAGCCCGAGCAGCCGATGTGGACCGGCTTGCTCAGGCCGGGACGCGCTCCGGGGGAACTCGGCGGCGCGCCGGCTCGTGACGGGCGCCGGTGGGGGTCGAGCTGGCGCCCTCCGTCAGCGGCCGGCTGCACAGCAGCTGGTAGACGGCGTTTGTGCCCGTCTCGAACGAGTTGCGGGCCGCGCGCAGGTACAGCCGCCAGACGCGCACGCGCTCCGTGCCCGCCAGGCGCTCGGCCTCGTCGAGGCGCTCCTCGAACCGGGTCGTCCAGTGGCGCAGTGTCTCGGCGTAGTCGGTGTGCAGGTTCTCGATGTTGAGCGCCTCGAAACCAGCCCGTTCAAAGGCGAGCGTCATCCGCGACAGGTTCAGCAGCTCCCCGTCGGGGAACACGTAGCGGTTTGAGAACTCGCCGCCGATGTGGGCGCCTCGCTCCTGGGGTGGCACCACGGCGATCCCGTGGTTGAGGACACGACCACCCGGATCCAGGACGCGGGCGATCTGGCGAGCATACGCGTCGATCTGGGCTTCGCCCACGTGCTCCACCATGCCGATGCTGGCCACGGCGTCGAAGCGGTCCACGCCAAGATCGCGATAGTCCATCACGCTGAACTCGACCTTGTCGTCCACGCCCGCTTCGCGCGCGAACTCCCTCGCCAGCTCGGCCTGGGGCTCCGACAGCGTGATCCCCCGGACAAGGGCGCCGTGTTCGCGCGCGGCGTGGATCGCCAGGCTTCCCCAGCCGCAACCGATGTCGAGCATCCGCTGGCCGGGCTTCAGATCGAGCTTGCGGCAGATCAACTCGAGCTTCGCGCGCTGGGCGTCCTCGAGGGTCTCCGTTCCGCGCTCGAACAGGGCGCAGCTGTACGTCATCGTCTGGTCCAGGAAAAGGGCGAAGAAATCATTTGAAACGTCGTAGTGGTGGCGCACAGCCTCGGCGTCGCGGCGCTTCGTATGCCGGCGTCTGCGGGGGCGCAGTTCGGCGGCGGGGGGCTGAGGCCGGCGACGGAGCCCCGCGGCTCGCAAAGCCGCAGCACCGAAGCGCACTCGCTGCAGGAGGCCGAGCGGCGGCGCCTCCCAGCGCCCGAGCAGGGAGATCACGCCGTCCAGGTCGTCGACATCGATCTCCCCGCAGACGTAGGCGCGGCCCAGACCGAGCTCGCCAGGGGCGCGCAGAAGGTGGCCGATCGCCCGCGGCGAGCGGACGGTCAGGGTCGGGCCGTCCCGCGTGGAGGGGACGCCGGAGCCGTCCCAGAGCTCGATCGTGAAGGGGCGATCGGGGAGCGCCCGCTCGATGGCGCGACGCAGGCCGTCTGTGGATGGGGAGGGCACGATTCCGAGCCTAACTCAAACCGGTGATGACGCAGTCAAACCGGTGATGACGCAGCCGGCGCGTCGGGACTACCTCACGTGCGTGCGATTAGTCCGCTGTTTGGGGGATCGCTCCGGGCGGCTGTCCACCGGCGACGCTAGCTTCTTTCGAGGTCCCTCGAGGGACTGTCCAATCCACGAAGGCTCGCATCCCACGCCGAGCCTCAGGCGAGTCGCCCGGCAAACGCCGGGCGCTTGTCGCTCTCCCCTCACGATACGCCGGCGTCGGTTCAGGGGTCGAGCCGGAAGATGTTCGTCGTGGTGCTGAAGTAGATCGGGCCACCGTTGAGCGGCGTCTCGAGCGAGAGGACAAACTGGGGATGGTCGTAGAAGGGCGCCTGTGAGGCGATCCCGAGGCGGTCGGAGGTCAGCCTGGCGCGGCGGATGATTCCGGTGTTGAACTCGGCGAAGAAGAGCTGGCCGCCGCTCGGGGGCAGCCCGCAGAGGTGGCAGAAGGCGGCCCCGGTGATCCCCTGTGACACAGGGAGGAAGAGCTTCGGCAGCACCGAGCTCTGCCCGTCCTGGTTCGTGTTGCGGGGCGCCGCAGGAGGGCTCGTGCAGGTTGCCGACGGCCCCCAGCCGTAGTTCCTCAGCGTCCGGCGGGCGATCAGGTTGATTTCGTCGTTGCAGTCATCGCCGTTGTCCGTCAGCCACAGTCGCCCTTCCTTCGGGTCGAATGCGGAGCCGAACGAGTTGCGGATCCCGTAGCCGATGATCGGGCTTCCCGCGCTGGGGTTGTTGGAGGGCACCGTGCCGTCGGGGTTCAGCCGCAGCACCTTCCCCGCGAGGCTGGAAAGGTCCTGGGCCAGGGCCGCACTGTGACGCTCCCCGATGACGACGTACAGCTTGTGGTCGGGACCAAAGATGATCCGGCCCCCGTTGTGGAACATGGCGGTGGGGAGGTTGCGCAGCACTGAGAAGCCGCTGCCGTCGGCGCTGATCCGCACGAGCTGGTTCCTCGGCGTCCCCGAGACCGTGCGGGTCACGAACGCCCACACCCGCGCGTCGGCGGGGTAGCTCGGATCCAGCGCCAGGCCGAGCAGCCCCTGCTCGCCGGCCATCGCCACGTCGGGGACGGTGAAGAACGGCGTGCTCGTCCCCGTCGCCGGATCGAGCCGCATGATGCGCCCCGTGAAGCGCTCGCCGTAGAGAAGGCGGCTGCCGTCCGGCGTCGCCGTGAAGGCCGCGGGCACCGCCAGGTCGGAAGGGGAGAGCGGCTCTGCCGTTGCGGCCTGGGCGTCTACCGGCGCCGACAGGAGGGCGAAGGCGACGACGGCCACCACCGACAGGCGCTTCATCACGCCCCTTCCGACCCGGAAAACGGCGGCTCTGCCACTGGCATCAGGCGTTGGCTACGACCTCGCGCACATCGACGCTCTCAAGGGTGACCACGTCAGGAACCATCGATGGGACCCTCTCGCTCATGGCGTTGGCAGCGTCCTCCGACTCGAAGACAACCATCGCCAATCCCGAGTCGTCCTTTCGTGTCCAGTACCCAGCCACGAATCCTGGGGACTGTGAGACGCCGGGTACTACGTTCTCGCGCAGATGGCTCGTGGCGGCCTCTTGGTCGCTGATCGTGACGCTGACGACGACTGCGTGCACTGGGACCTCCTCCCGTCGTTGACTGGCGAGGACTCTATCCGGGGCTGATCTGGCGTGGAGGAGGCGACATCGCCTAGCCCTGAACTCCGGCAGCTTCGAGAGCTTCGCTCTCGGTTTGGAACATTCGAGCCCGAATCAGCAGACCGTCGCGGAGCTCGAAGGGCTGAAAGAACGGGGGCGACGCAAAAGAAGGCCCGAAGCTACACCGCCTGCGAAGTATCTCGCGATGGCCGTTAGAGAGCTACACGCTGCCCCGGCTCCACAGCCAACCGGCCAGTGCACCGAGCACGAGTCCGACCTCGGGCGCAAGGGGCACGTCTGTGGTCACGCTGACCAGGATGCCGAGCGCCAACCCGATCGCGGCGCCGACCGCGATTGCGACTCCGACGCTCAACAGTCCACCTGCGTCATCTCCCCGGAGTATCCCCGATCCCACAAGCAGAACACCCCGCCGAAGCGGGGTGTTCTGGGGTACAGGGAGGAGAGATATGTATGTGTGATGTGTTCTGTTTTTGGGGGGAGGCCGGCTCCTTAGGCGCCTGCGGGGACGCTGAACCGCGTCGATGCGGTCAGCGCCACCAATGCGACGCCAATGCCGACCAAAAAGACTCCTTGGGCCCACTCGCCGGTGGCGATCCCGATCGCCATACCGGAGGCTCCCGCGACAACCGCCAGCACGTAGTCGAATCCCGCGTGGGCCGAAAGCGGAATCGTGCGCCCGGGGCCCGCCGCTTGAACGGCGAGGCCGAGCAGAAGCGCCCCGATCACGAAGCCGAGCACCGTAGCCGCCTGGCCGAAACCGAGCAGCAAGGGAGCGGCGATGATCGCCGGCGCGGCGACCATCTCGGTCGCGGCGTGCGCGGAGAGGGGGATTGCTCGTGAGACTCCCATGACGAACTTCAAGATACGAACGTATGTGCGATCCGTGTGTGATGCCGGTCACACTTGGGCCTTCTCTTCGCGTCGGCCACGATTGGCGCCCGAACCCGGGTGCGGCCATGTACCGTTGGCGCCATGGACCGGCGCAGGATCGACACCCTGCTCACGGAGCGCGGCCTGGCCGGATCGCGCACCAGCGCCGCCGCCGAGGTGCGCGCCGGAAGGGTGCGCGTGGGCGGCGGCGGTCGCCGAGCGACGAAGCCCGGCCAGCTGGTGGCGACCGACGCGGAGCTCGAGATCGAGCCGCGTCCGCGCTTCGTGTCCCGTGGTGGACTGAAGCTCGAGCGGGCCCTCGACGCCCTCGAGATCGACGTGGACGGCCGTTCCTGCTTCGACGTCGGCGCCTCAACGGGCGGTTTCACGGACTGCCTGCTTCAGCGCGGTGCGGAGCGGGTCATCGCCCTCGACGTCGGCCATGGGCAACTCGAGTGGCGGCTCCGCAACGATCCCCGGGTCCACGTGATCGAGCGAAGGAACGCGCGGGAGCTGATTCCGGCCGAGCTTCCATTCGAGCCGAGCCTGGCAACGGTCGACGTCTCCTTCATCTCGCTGGCCAAGGTGCTGCCGGCGGTGGCCGCGTGCCTGTCCGAGAACGGGGAGATCCTCGCCCTGGTCAAGCCCCAGTTCGAGCTTGGACGGGGCCGGGTGAAGGGGGGCGTTGTGCGCTCGGCCGATGAGCGGCGCGAGGCGTTGGTGTCCGTCGGCGAGGCCGCCCGCGCACTCGGTCTCGCGATCAAAGGCTTCGCCTCGTCCGGTCTCGCGGGGCCGAAGGGCAACCGCGAGAGCTTCGTCTGGTGCACCACCGAGGGCCCGGGAATCGAGGAGCTGGAGGCCGCGGCTCGGGCGGTCGAGCCATGAGCGCACGCGTCGAGCCAGCCGCGGCCGTGCGGACGGCGGTAATCCTCACCCACTCCCATCCGGAACAGACCTCGAGCGCGCTGCGCGAGGCGATCGCAGCAGCTGAGCGCGCCTCATGTGCCCTCGCTGCGACCCCTGAAGAGCAGGAGAAGCACGGCCAGGCCGCCGGTGGGATCGAGATCCACGAGGATTTTCCGGAGCGGCCCGACCTCTGCCTTGTGCTCGGTGGGGATGGGACGATGCTCACCGCGCTTCGCCGTTTTGCGGGCACCGGTGTGCCCGTGTTCGGAATCAACTTCGGCACCGTCGGCTTCCTGGCCGCGGTGGAGCGCGAGGAGCTTGCGGATGGGCTGGCGCGGGCCTTCGCCGGCGACTTCGAGGTCATGGACCTCCCGGGATTGAAGGCTGAGGTGGACACCGCCCGGCCGATCGCCCTCAACGACGTGTCGTTCATCCGGCGGCCTCACGGGCGGGTGGCCGAGCTCTCCTACCGGCTTGGGGGGAAGGAGGTCGGCCATGTGCGCTGCGACGGCCTGGTCGCCGCTACTCCGGCCGGCTCCACGGGCTACAACCTCGCCAACCAGGGCCCAATTCTGGCCTGGGGGGTCGAGGGCTACGTCGTGAGCTTCATCGCGCCGCACACGCTGACGGCCCGGGCCCTGGTGGTGGCGCCGGACGATGTATTGCACGTGGGCAACGCGGCTGGTCGAGAGGCCGTGGACGTGGTCCTGGACGGCGAGTACGTGGGAGAGCTTCGGAGCGGGCACGAGATCGCGGTCCGCTTCCATAACGGCATCGGCCGGCTGGCGCAGCTCCCTGGCTCGAACTTCTACCGGCGTATCCGCGACAAGTTCGGGCGCATCGCCCATTGAGACCCCCGGCGACCCGCATGGATCTGAGGCTCTGAGTGGAGCGGAAGTGGTGGACGCTGGTTGCCGTCTGCTTGGCGACGTTCATGTTGCTGCTGGACATCACCGTCGTCAACGTGGCTTTGCCGGACATCCAGAAGGACCTCGATGCGAGCCTCTCCAGCCTCCAATGGGTGGTGGACGCCTACTCGCTGACGCTGGCGGCCTTCCTGCTCACGGCGGGCTCGCTGGCGGACCGGATCGGGCGCCGCCGCATCTTCAACATCGGGTTCGCGGTCTTCACCCTCGCCTCGTTCCTGTGCGGGATCTCCGGCGACGCCACCCTGCTCAACCTCGCGCGAGGGCTGCAGGGTGTGGGCGGAGCGGCGATGTTCGCGACCTCGCTGGCCCTGATCGCCCAGGAGTTCCAGGGCCGGGAGCGAGGCACCGCGATCGGCGCCTGGGGTGCGACGATCGGCGGCGCCATCGCCGTGGGCCCGCTGGTCGGCGGAGCGCTGACCGAGGGCCTGGGTTGGGAGTGGATCTTCTTCGTCAACGTGCCGATCGGCATCGGCGCGATCGTCCTCACCACCACGAAGCTAGCCAACCTGAAGGCGCCCGATCCCGAGCCGATCGATTGGCCCGGCCTGGCGACCTTCTCGCTGGGCTTGTTCGCGCTGATCTTCGGCCTCATCCGCGGCAATCCGGAGGGGTGGTCAAGCCCCCAGATCGTGGCCTCGCTGGGTGGAGCAGCCGTCCTGCTGATCGCCTTCTTCGTCGTCGAGCATCGGCAGGCTCACGCGATGTTCGACCTCTCGCTCTTCCGCAAGCCGGCCTTCGTCGGGGTCTCGGTCGTCGCGTTCGCGCTCTCTGCGGGGATGTTCTCGATGTTCCTCTACATCACCCTCTACATCCAGGACGTGCTCGGATACTCGCCGCTCGAGGCGGGGGTGCGGTTCCTGCCGATCACCCTGCTCTCCTTCTTCGTCGCCCCGGTTGCCGGCAAGCTCTCGGCTCGGATCCCGGTACGGATTTTGCTCGGCTTGGGCCTGGGGCTGGTTGGCGGTGGCCTGCTGCTGATGCACGGGATCGAGCTTGGCGACGACTGGACGACCCTCCTGGCGGGCTTCCTCTTCGCGGGGGTGGGCATCGGCTTGCTGAACCCGGGGATCGCTTCCACCGCGATCGGGGTGGTCACCCCCGTGAAGGCCGGTATGGCGTCGGGCATCAACAACACCTTCCGTCAGGTTGGAGTCGCGACCGGGGTGGCCACGCTGGGGGCGATCTTCCAGTCCGAGATCTCCTCCAAGCTGTCCGAGTTGGCGCCCACGGCGCCGCCCGGGTTCGCGGACGCCGTCTCCTCGGGAGGCGCCCAGGCGGCAATTCAAGCGGCGCCGCCGGGAAGCCGTGCCGAGCTCACCACCGCCGCGAACCAGGCGTTCATCAGCGGGTTCAACGAGATCCTGCTCGTCGGGGCCGCGGTAGCGATCGTCGGGGCGGTGCTCGGCTTCGTTCTGGTTCGGTCGCGTGACTTCGTTGGCGAGCACGGCGGCGAGACGGCGGCCGAGCCGGCGGCGGCTTGAGAATCCGTCCCTGGCCACTGCTACTAAGCGTCCGGTGCTGCACGAGCTGCGGATCGAGAACCTGCTGCTGATCGAGCGCGCCGAGCTTCGCTTCGCTGAGGGGCTGAACGCGATCACGGGTGAGACCGGGGCGGGGAAGACGATCCTGGCCCATTCCCTCGACCTGCTGATGGGCGGGAAGGCACGGCCGCAGATCGTTCGCCCCGGCGCCGATGAGGCCTACGTGGAGGGGGTCTTCGGGCCGGTGGACGGGCTACTCGACGATCCCGAGCTTGCAGAGCTGCGGGAGCGGCTGCCCGCCGACAGCGGGGAGCTCGTCCTGGGGCGCCGGATCGCCGCCTCCGGTCGTACCAGCGCCTTCGTCCAGGGGCGTTCCGCGTCGGCGGCTGACCTGCGGGCACTGGGCTCTCGCTTCCTTGCCTTCTACGGCCAGCACGAGCACCGCAGGCTGGTGCTGTCCTCGGCGCAGCTCGAGATCCTCGACGGCTTCGCAGGCCCCGAGCACCTCGAACGCCGAGGCCGCTACCGCGACGCCTACGCCGAGGCCGTGGCCCTGTCACGCGAGCTGGCGGAGCTGGCCGAGAGGGAGGGGGCCAGAGAGCGAGACCTCGACCTGCTTCGTTTCGAGCTGGCGGAGATCGAGGCCGCTTCCCCGGACGCCGACGAGGAGCGCGCGCTCGAGGACGAGCGCGATCGCCTTCGTCATGCCGAGGCTCTGCGAACAGCGGCATCCGGCGCCCTGGGGGCCATCGCCGGTGCCGGCGATGATCTGGATGGGGCCGACGGCCTCATCGGAGGGGCAGAGCGCGAACTGTCGGGCGTGGATGGCGTCGACTCCTCACTCGACGCGATCGCCGAGACAATCCGCGCGGTCTCACTCGAGCTCGGCGATGCCGCGAGCGCGCTTCGCGGCTACCTGGAGGGAATCGAGGCCGAGCCCGGACGCTTGGAGCTGGTCGAGGAGCGTCTGCACGCGGTTGACCGCCTGAAGCGCAAGCACGGGGGCTCGATCGAGGCCGTTCTCTCGCACCGCGAAAGGTGCCGCGCTGAGATCGACAGGCTGGAGAACGCCGCTCAGGTGACCGGCGAGCTCGAGCGTCGACTGGACGAGGCGTCCAAGCGACGCGCGCGACGCGCCTCGCAGCTCGCCGAGGCCAGGCGACGGGCTGCCACTCAACTCTCCAGGCGGGTTGCGGCGGAGCTCGCCGAGCTCGGCATGGAGGGCGCGTCGCTCGAGGTGTCGCTGCTTCCGCACCCGGACGGCTTCGGCCCGAACGGTTCGGAAGCGGTTGAGTTGCGCGTTGCCACCAACCCGGGAATCCCGGCCTCGCCGCTTCGCGACGCCGCCTCGGGCGGGGAGCTGTCGCGAATCATGCTCGCGCTCACGGGACTTGGCCGCGGCGCGGGTGCCGGAACGCTCGTGTTCGACGAGATCGATGCCGGAATCGGCGGCAGCGCGGCTCGCGCCGCAGGAGAGCGGTTGCAACGGCTTGGCGCCGAGCAGCAGGTGATCTGCATCACCCACCTGCCGCAGGTCGCCTCGCTGGCCGAGGCGCACTTCCGGATCGAAAAGGGAGCACACAGCGGCCAGGCCCGAGCGACCGTAGATCGGGTTGACGGCGAAGAGCTGGTGGCCGAGATCGTCCGCATGCTCGGCGCCGAGCGAAGCGACGAAGCCGCGAGTCGCCACGCGCGCGAGCTGCTGGCCGCCGCATGAGACCATGGACCAACAAACGCCGATGAAAGGAGGGGCGATGGAGACCGAGAGCCCCGAGATGCCCGACATCGAGGAGCTGCCCGACGAACTGGATACGGAGGATCCGGAGGTCGAGGAGCTGGAGATCGAGGAGCTGGAGGAGCTGGAGGACCTCCCCCCGGAGGACGACTCCGGCGAGCCATAGCCCCGGACCGGGTTCCGCTGCCTCGCTCACTAGACTCGGTGGGCAGGTTGACCGAGCCCCAGAACGCAGACCCCGGACGTTGAAGCCCGGCGAGACCAGGTTCATCTTCGTCACCGGTGGCGTCGTCTCCTCACTCGGCAAGGGGATAGCGGCGGCCTCGATCGGGCGGCTTCTCGTCAGCCGCGGCTTCAGGGTCCAGCTACAGAAGTTCGACCCCTACGTGAACGTCGATCCGGGGACCATGAGCCCCTTCCAGCACGGCGAGGTGTTCGTGACCGAGGACGGGGCGGAGACGGACCTCGATCTGGGCCACTATGAGCGGTTCACGGACGAGAACACCTCGCGTGCATCCAACGTCACCGCGGGTGCCGTCTACAACTCGGTGATCAGGCGCGAGCGCCGTGGCGACTACCTCGGCGCCACGGTCCAGGTGATTCCCCACATCACCGACGAGATCAAGCAGCGGATCCTGATTCTCGCCGAGTCACAGGCGGTCGACTTCGTGATCTCGGAGATCGGCGGCACGGTGGGGGACATCGAATCGCTGCCCTTCCTGGAGGCGATTCGCCAGCTCTACACCGACCTCGGGCCGAAGCGCTGCATGTTCGTGCACCTGACGCTGGTGCCATACGTCGGCCACGCCGGGGAGCTGAAGACCAAGCCCACGCAGCACTCCGTCAACGAGCTGCGACGGATCGGGGTCCAGCCGCAGGCCCTGGTCTGCCGTTCGGAGCGCGGGTTGGAGCGCGAGATCCGCCGCAAGATCGCTCTGTTTGGCAGCGTGCCGGAGGAGGCCGTGATCTCCGCCCGCGACGTGGACAACATCTACAAGGTGCCGCTCGTCCTGCGAGCCGAGGGCATGGACGACCTGGTGCTCGACCACTTCGGTCTCGACGCGCCGGCTCCCGAGCTCGGGGAGTGGGAAGAGCTGGTACGCCGCGCTGACGCCAGCGAGCGGACGGTCAGGATCGCCCTGGTGGGCAAGTACGTACAGCTCGCCGACGCCTACAAGTCCGTGGCTGAGGCACTCAGCCACGGCGGCTATCACCATGGGGTCGACGTCGAGGTGCAGCTGGTCAACTCGGAGGATCTCGATCAGCCGGCGCTCGAGGCCGTCGACGGCGTGCTGATTCCCGGCGGGTTTGGCGAGCGCGGAATCGAGGGCAAGATCCGGGCCGCACAGGCTGCTCGCGAGCAGGGGATCCCCTTCTTGGGCATCTGCCTGGGCATGCAGATGGCCGTGGTGGAGTTCGCGCGCCACGTTGCCGGCATGGACGGGGCGAATTCGGCCGAGTTCGACCCCGAGACGCCATATCCGGTCATCGACCTGCTCCCCGAGCAGAAAGAGGTCACGGACATGGGCGGGACCATGCGACTTGGGGCGGACCCGATCAAGCTGCACGACGGCACGCGGGTGCGCGAGATCTACGGCGAGGCGGTGATCTACCAGCGCCATCGCCACCGTTATGAGGTCAACAACATGCTGCGGCGGCGACTGGAGGACGAAGGCCTCGTCGCAAGCGGCACCTCGCCCGACGAGCGACTCGTCGAGGTGATCGAGCTGCCCGATCACCCCTTCTTCGTCGCCTCGCAGTTTCATCCCGAGTTCAAGTCGCGCCCCACCCGGCCGGAGCCCCTCTTCCGCGAGTTCGTGGGCGCCGCGGCGCAGCGGGCCGCCGAACGCGGTCCAGCGGAATCGGCCGAGCCCGCGGCGGAGCACCAGCTCGCCGACGACGAGCTCCAGGTTCGTCGCCCCGGCTGAGTCAGGCCGACGCGGCTACGGCATCTTGTCGCCGTGCATGCCCCCGCCGCCCATCGATTCGTCGTCCATTCCCCCGCCGCCCGAGCCCATCGACCCGTCTTCCATCGCACCGGAGCCCTGGGACTTGCCCTCCATGCCCATCGACTCCATCGCCTGTCGAGCCTCGGGTGAGTCGGGCAGCGTCAGGCCTGGCACGTCCTCCGGGGTAAAGGCAACCGCGAGCCCGAGCACCAGAAGCAGCACGGCGATGCTGCGGTTGGCGAGCGCCTTCCAGGGCAAGAGCTTCTCGACCGCGATCAGGGCGGCGATGAAGGCCATCCAGCCGAGGCTCATCACCCCGAGCGCGAACAGAGCCGCCATCAGCATCCAGCAGCAGCCCACGCACCAGCCGCCGTGGAGCACTCCCATGCGCAGCGCGCCCACCCGGCCCGGGCGCCAGTGCTGCATGATGAACATGAACGGGTTTCGGCAGTGGCGCAGACAGACGTCCTTCAGCGGGGTGAGCTGGTAAAGGGCAGCGCCGACGATCACGGCGCCGGCTAGGTACGGGCCACCGTTATCCCAGGAGAAGGCGTCGCCCGAAACGGCGGCTCCGAGCTGGAAGATCGCGTATCCCAGCAGTCCCGCCGCCGCCCAGCTGATCAGGTAGCCGCCCACGAACACCGACGTCGCTCCGATCGCCACCGGTTGGCCCCGCTCGCGCCGACCCTCTTGGATCCGGACGTGCATCAGGACCATCGGCGCGATCGACGGGAACATCATCGCGGCCATCATCACCACCCAGACCCCGAGGAAGAACCCCAGCGCCCCGGGGTCCGTACCGGGACCGGCGTCCATGCCGGTCATGCGGTCGTCGGTCAGCGCCCATGCAATCCCGGCAAGGGCTACCAGCAGCCCGACCAAGCCGAGCTGGATCAGCCCGGGCAGGGGCGGAGCTCGGCGTAGAGTGGCCGATTCCATCAGCTGCTGGGCCCTGGATCAGATGCGACCAGTGGGTGCGCCCTCTGCCATCTCGCTGGCGAACTCGAAGTCGGCGGACTCGCCGTAGATCGGTTCATAGGCGAGGCCGAACCGATCGGACTTTCCGGGGCCCTTGCCGATCTTGTACTCGGGCGCGAAACCGAACATCGTTCCCTTGACAGTGGTGGGGCTGCCATCGGGGCCCTCGTGGGGCTCGAAGGTCACCTCGCTGGAGCTGCCGACGGTCGCCGAGGGACGGTCGCCGTCGGAGAAGGTGACCGAGTCGCGCTCCATCCCCAGGTACTCGCCATAGAAATTCGACAGCTCGCCGAACGGGCCGCCCTCCTCGCCCTTGCAGATGCGCTCCACGGCCTGCGCCTGCTGGTCGGAGGCCCCGTCATCGACCACGATCCCGATCTTCCAGTTACCGGAGGTCAGATTCGAGGGGAAAAGGTTGTAGAGGGCAAAGTTGACACCCGCGAGATCGGTGTCGTCGAGGCTCCCGTCCTTGATGCTGAAGACCAGGAACCCCTTGCACTCGCCGTCCGGCCCGGTGGGCGTGCCGTCCACCGGACAGGGGCAGATGAGATTGCACGAACAGCTTGCCGCGTAGGTTCCCGCGATCCGCCAAGCCATCTGTCGCCTCCTCTCCGTAGCTTGCGAACGCGACTTTATTCCTGCTCGCGGAGATGGTCAAGGCGCTCGGCCTCGGCCTGCGCCGGTCCTCACATAGCCTTCGGGGGTGGCCGACGACCAGCGCATGCTCGATCGGTTCGTGCAGCTGTGCCAGATCCCGAGCCCGACCGGGGAGGAGCGTGCCGTGGCCGATGCGGTGCTGGCCGAGCTTCGCGATCTGGACGTGGGGACGACCGAGGACTCGGCGGCCGCCGCGGCGCGAGCCGGAGCCGGCAACCTGATCGCTCGGGTCCCGGGCGAGCGAGACCAGTGGGTGATGTTCGGTTGCCATCTGGACACGGTCCCGCACGACGAACCGATCGAAGCAGTTCTCGACGAGGGCGTCTACAGAAGCCGTGGCGAGACGATCCTGGGAGCTGACAACAAGGCGGCGGTCACGGTGCTGGTCGAGCTCGCCGCCAGGCACGCGCACAGCCGGCCGCCGATCGGGCTCGAGATCCTGTTCACGGTCGCCGAGGAGGATGGGTTGCGGGGAGCCAAGCAGATCGACGCCAGGTCGCTGCGCTCGCCGTTCGGCTTCGTGCTCGACCACGCGAGCCCGATCGGTGAGGTGATCACGGCGGCTCCCACGTACAAGCGGCTCGTGGCGGACTTCCAGGGGAAGGAGGCCCACTCCGGCATCCGTCCGGAGGATGGGCGCAGTGCGATCGTCGCCGCAGCGGGCGCGATCGCCGCGATGAGCCTGGGGCGTCTGACCCCGGAGACGACTGCGAACGTTGGCGTGATCTCCGGAGGCACGGCGTCGAACGTCGTTCCGGGCCATTGCCGTGTCGACGCGGAGGCGCGAAGCCTCGACGACCAGGGGGCGAGCAAGACGATCGGTGCGATGGTGGACGCGTGCACGTGGTCGGCCAGCGAGCACGAGTGCGACGTCGACATCGAGTTGAACGAGATGTTCCGCGGCTACCGGTTGCCGTCGAGCGCCGCATCGGTGGGAGTTGCGCGGGCGGCGTTGGAGCGCTGCGGCGTGGAGGCGCTCGAGGTCGCGACCGGCGGTGGCAGCGACGCAAACGCCCTCAACGCCGCCGGATTCGAGTGCGTGCTGATCGCGAACGGGACCGAGGCGAACCACACCCCGCAGGAGAGCGTTGCGGCGGAGCGGATCGTGCAGATGCTCGCGGTCTGCGAGGCGATCGTCGAGGAAGCGGCCGCGCGATGATGGAGCGCATCGGCTCGACGACGATCTGGGAGGGCGTGGTGGCCCGCGTACGGATCGACGAGTTTCGCTACCCCGATGGCTCGACCTCGAGGCGCGAGGTCGTCGGCCACCCGGGCGCGGTGGCAGTGGTGGCCTACGACGAGCGCTCGCTGTACCTGGTCCGGCAGCCACGCGAGGCGGTGGGGGAGGACGCCCTGCTGGAGCTGCCGGCGGGCAAGCTCGACGTACCCGGCGAGAGCCCGGTCGACTGCGCCAAGCGCGAGCTGGCCGAGGAGGTCGGCAAGGCCGCTTCGGGGTGGCGCGAGCTGAAGCGCTTCTACACCAGCCCCGGGTTCGCCGAGGAAGAGGTGATCGTGTACTTGGCGACCGGGCTCGAGGAGGCGCACGCCCAGTCCGACGAGGAGGAGCGCCTGGAGGTTGTCGTCTGGCCGCTGGAGGAGCTGGATGCGGCGATCGATGCGTGCGCAGACGCGAAGTCGCTGATCGGCCTGCTTCTGTTTCGCGAGCTGCGCCGCGAAGAAGGCGCCTGAGCTTCTCACGGACACGGGCCGTTGGGGGCTCGCATGCCCGGTTGCACCGGCAAGGGATGGCTGGTGATGGAGAGAACAAGCGGGCATGGCGGTCGCAGTCGGAAGCGGCAAGCAGCACAGCGACACAGTCGAGGCGCGCTTCGAGGCCCTGGTGCTCGACTTTCTCGCGCACCTGGAGTTCGAGCGTGGCCTTTCCCAGAACACGCTCGCCGCCTATCGAACCGACCTGCTCCAGTTCGGAGCCTTTCTGGCCAAGCGTCACCGCGGCGCAACCGACGCGGAGCGAACCGACGTGGCCGAGTTTCTTGCCGACCTGGCGACCGGCAACGGCCATGACCCCTGCTCGCCGGCGACGATCAACCGCAAGGCGGCCTGCCTGCGGTCCTTCTATCGGCATCTGCGACGCGAGGAGCTCGTCGATGACGACCCAACGGCGGCGCTGACACCGCCGAGCAAGAGCCGGAAGCTTCCACGGGTGCTGGCGTACGGCGAGGTGAAGCGGCTCCTGGAGAGCGTCGACGGAGGCGACGCGATCGCGTTGCGCGATCGCGCCCTGCTCGAGGTCATGTACGGATGCGGCCTGCGGGCCTCGGAGGTCGTGGGTCTGGAGGTCAACGACGTGGACCTGCGGCGCGGCTTCGTGCGCCCTCACGGCAAGGGCAACAAGGAGCGCACGGTCCCCATCGGCCGGCAGGCGGCTGCGGCCGTCAAGCGGTATCTGCGCGCCGGTCGCCCGGAGCTAATCGGCTCACGCCCACGCTCGAAGCTGTTCGTCAACTTCCGCGGCGGCCCGCTGACCCGCCAGGGCCTCTACAAGATCATTCGGCGTCACGCGAGGGAGGTGGGGCTGGAGGGCAAGATGAGCCCGCATACGCTGCGGCACTCCTTCGCAACCCACCTGCTGTCGGGCGGCTGCGACCTTCGCTCCGTGCAGGAGATGCTGGGCCACTCGGACGTCGCGACCACCCAGCTCTACACCCACCTGTCCGGTGAGCGGATCAAGGAGGTCTACTTCAAGGCCCACCCGCGGGCGCTCAAGTCGGCTAGCTAGCGGCACCGCAGAGCGCTCGGTGCCGGGCACTAGAGTTCGATCCATGCCTGGCCCTGCGCTTGTCGCCGTTGCCGAGGATGCTGGGACGTTCCGGGATGTCGAGCGGGAGTTGCGCGACCGCTACGCGCGGCACTACCGGATCGCGTGCCTGCGATCCTCGCACGAAGCACTCGCCTTTCTCGAGGAGCTTGCGGCCGCCGGCGAGCAGGTCGCCCTCGTCCTCGCGGGACAGTGGCTCTCCGGGATGACCGGAAGCGAGCTCTTGGATCGGGCGCGTCACCTTCACCCGCACGCAAGGCGCGGGCTGCTGATCGAGTGGGGTGACTGGGGGGATCCGGCGACGGGCGAGGTGATCTTCGACTCGATTGCCCGCGGTCGCTTCGACCATTACCTGATCAGGCCGTCGGAGTCGCCGGACGAGCTCTTTCACCAGGCGATCTCCAGCCTGCTGCTGGAGTGGGCAGAGGCACAGCGCGACTCGCCGCACGCAATCCGGGTTGTTGGCGAGTCTTGGTCCGGCAGGGCATTCGAGCTGAGGGAGCTGCTCGGGCGCTGCGCGATGCCACATTCGTTCTGCCTCGCCGACTCGAGCGACGGGCGCGCCCTCGTCGCTGAGGCGGGCGACGGGTCGACGCTCCCGATTGTCGTCTTTCCTGACGGCAAGGTCCTGATAGATCCGACCAACGCCGAGATCGCCAACGCGTCCGGGTCGCCCCTGAACCCGGAGCGGATGGAATTCGACATCGTGATCGTCGGCGGGGGGCCGGCGGGACTGTCGGCGGCCGTCTACGGCGCCTCGGAGGGCTTCAGCACCTTGGTCGTCGACGAAGGCGGGGTCGGGGGTCAGGCGACCTCCAGCGCGCTGATTCGCAATTACCTGGGCTTCTCCCGCGGTGTGAGCGGCCGCCGCCTGGCTCAGCAGGCCTACGAGCAGGCGTGGGTGTTCGGGGCGAAGTTCTCGTTCATGCAGAGCGTGACCGGGCTGCGCCGCGATGACGACTGGGTGTTCGCCACCCTCGCCGACAGCGGCCCGGTGCGCGCCCGCGCGGTGCTCCTGGCCACGGGCGCCAGCTATCGCCGCCTTGGCGTTCCAGCACTCGAAGCGTTGAACGGCGCCGGCGTGTTCTACGGGGCTCCCGCTTCCGAGGCGCCCGCGATGGCGGGGAAGCACGTCTACGTTCTCGGTGGCGCGAACTCAGCTGCGCAGGCTGCGCTGAACCTCTCTCGTTACGCGCAGCACGTGACCCTCGTCGTTCGTGGTCCGTCGCTCGGCGAAGGGGCGTCGCACTACCTGGTGCGCCAGGTGGAGGCGGCGCCAAGGCTCACGGTCAGTCTGGCGACCGAGATCGTCGGGGGTGGGGGGGATGGGTGGCTGGATCACCTGGTGCTTCGTGACTGCGCGACGGGCAGCGAGGAGACCGTCGAGGCCAGCGGACTCTTCGTCTTGATCGGAGCGCGCCCGCACACTGACTGGCTGCCGGCGGAGATCGACAGGGACTCGCGGGGCTTCATCCTCACGGGGCCGGATCTTGATGACGACCACTCTTGGCCGCTGGATCGCAGCCCGTTTCTGCTCGAAACGAGCATGCCGGGCGTGTTCGCAGCCGGCGACGTGCGACACGGCTCGGCAAAGCGCGTGGCATCCGCAGTTGGCGAGGGCTCGGTCGCGATTCAGCTGCTCCACGGTTTGTTCGCCGCCGACCGGCTGGAGCCACACGGCCGTCCGAAGGAGCCCGCTCTGCAGTCCGGTGCTGCGTCGAGCTAGGGGGTTGGAGAAACCCGGTCGTTGGCGGTGACCTTTCCTGGTTTCGCCCGCGACGAGCCGGGTATATAGGGCGTTGACGCCGCCCGTCCCCCCCCACGCTCACGGGTGGCGCAACTTGATCCTGTAGAACGCGGACCGCGATCCCGACGGTCCGCGTTCTGTATCTGGGGCCTGTGAGAATCCGTCGGGATGCCCGAGCTTCCCGAGGTGGAGACGATCCGGCGCCAGCTCGAGCCAGAGCTACGCGGGCGTCGGATTCAGTCGGTCCGGGTCCTCGACGAACGCTGGACGCGCCCTGAGCCACCGGCCGAGGTCGAGCGGGCCCTGGCCGGCCACACGATCGAGGCGGTGGAGCGGCGCGGGAAGTACCTCCTGCTGTGCCTGGATGGTGGCAGGACGCTTGCCATACACCTGCGGATGACCGGGAATCTCCTGCTCGCGTCCGCGGACGCGGGGCCCGAGCCTCGCCACCTGCGAGCGGTGTTGAGTCTCGAGGGGGACGGACGGTTGCTGTTCACCGACGTGCGGAGGTTCGGGCAGGCTGTGTTGCTCGACGACGCGGCCCTCGACGAGTACTTCGCCTCCAGGCTCGGCATCGAACCGCTGTCGGAGGCGCTGACGGCCGAGGAGCTGTGCCGGCTGGCCTCCGGGCGCCGGGCGCCGCTCAAGTCGTTCCTTCTGAACCAGGTCGGAATCGCCGGAATCGGGAACATCTACGCCGACGAGGCGCTTCACCGGGCGGCGCTGCACCCGCTGTCGCCCGCGGGGTCGATGAAGCCCGAGGACTGCGAGCGTCTGCGGGAGGCGATCGTGGAGACGCTCGAGGCGGGATTGAGGGGCGGCGGGGCCTCGGTGGACGACTATCTGGACGCGCGGGGAGAGCGCGGCACGGTGCAGGACGAGTTCCTGGTCCACACGCGGGAGGGTGAGGCGTGTCCTCGCTGTGGCGCGGAGATCAGAAGGATCGTGGTTGCAGGCCGCTCGACCTACTTCTGTCCCTCCTGCCAGCGGCGTCTTCGCCGCCGGCCACGCCGGCGGGCGCCACGGCGTAAGGAGCGTCGGAAGGCCGGCGTGTGAGCAAGGCGATTGGCCCACCTGGAGGCTTCACGATTGGTCACTGGACGGATCGCGAGGGCGCGACGGGCTGCAGCGTTGTGATCCCGCCGCCCGGAAGCCGGGGCGGGGTGGACGTGCGTGGCGGCGGGCCGGGCACCCGCGAGACCGACGTGATCGGTCCTCTCGCCGGCACCAGCGAGGTGACCGCGGTGCTGCTCAGCGGTGGCAGCGCCTTCGGGTTGGCTGCCGCCGACGGGGTGGTTCGCTGGCTCGAGGAGAACGGGAGGGGTTATGAGACGCCGGCGGGGCTGGTGCCGATCGTCCCCGCTGCCGTCGTCTACGACCTCGCGGAGGGAGATCCGCTGGCCCGCCCGGGCCCCGATGAGGGCTATGCGGCCTGTGTCTCCGCCGCCGCGGGCGTCCCGGAGCGTGGCAGGGTCGGCGCGGGCGCCGGAGCGGCGGTCGGGAAGATCCGCGGGCGGGAGCGCTCCGTCGCAACGGGGATCGGCTACGCGGCGGCGCGGAGCGGCCGCGGTGAGACCGTGGCCGCCCTTGCGGTCGTCAACGCCTTCGGTGACGTCATCGGCGAGGACGGGCGGGTGCTGGCGGGGCCGGAGGGTGAGAAAAGGGAGAGTCTTTCGACCGCCGGCCTGATCGCGGCGATGGAGGGGCCGCCCGATTGGACGAAGCTTGAGGAGCGCAATACGACGCTCGTCTGCGTGATGACCGACGCGGCGCTCGACAAGGCGGCCTGTGCCCGTGTGGCGAGGATGGCGAGCGGCGGCGTTGCCCGCGCGGTGGACCCCGTCCACTCCGACGTGGACGGCGACGTCGCCTTCTGCCTCTCGTCCGGCAGCGGCGCCACCGACCGCTTCACGCCGATCGCGATCGGCACGATCGCCGCCACGGTGACCGCCGCCGCCATCCGCGACTCGGTGCCACGTCCGGCCTGACGAGCAAGCTGTCGGTTACATGCCCGGCACTTACAAGACCGAGGCGATCGTGCTTCGCAGCATCCGCTATGGCGAGGCCGATCGCGTCCTGCACCTCTACAGCGCCACCCGCGGCCGGGTGGGGGCGATAGCCAAAGGATCGCGACGGCCGCGCTCGCGTTTCGGCGGCCGGCTGGAGCCCTTTTTCCGGCTCGACCTGATTCTCCACGAGGGGCGGGGAGAGTTGGCCACCGTGACCTCGGCATCGACGGTCGCCGCCCATCCCGAACTGCGCTCGAGCGGGCCGGCGCTGATGGCGGCGGCGCGCGCCTGCGACGCGGTGCTGCGATTGCTCGACTCCGCCGAGGCCAATGTGCCCGCCTACAACCTGTTGTGCCGCTACCTGGCGCTGCTCGACGGCCAAGGGTCGGCGCGCGGCGACGGGGCGGGCGATGGGGGCGCCGGGCTCTCTGTGGCGCTTGCGTTTCGCCTCAAGCTCGCCCTGGCGGCAGGGTTCTCCCCGGAGCTCGCCTCCTGCGCGCGCTGCGGGGAGCCGGGGGGCCTGGTGGGCTTCTCGGGTGCGGCCGGGGGCGTGGTCTGCGCCGCCTGCGAGCGGGGGGCTTTCGAGCTCTCCGGTGATGCGCACCGGTTCATGGTCGAGGCGCTGGGCAGTCCGCTGGCCTTAGCCCCGAGCGCCTCGGGTCGCGCCCTGCGCCAGGTCGAGCGCGCCGTCTCGGAGACGCTCGAGCATCACGCCCACGTGCGGCTTCGAGCTGCCGCCTAGGACCCGGGACGGTAGAGGCGCTCCGTGACCCTGAGCTGTACGGCGCGGGGGGAGGGACGGGTGGCGCGCAGGAACCAGCGGATGGTGCGGCCCGGGATCACCGAGCGGCGCCCGCGGTCATATGCGGCGAGCGACTCTCGCACCACCTGCTCGGCCGGGATCTTGCCGGGGACCACGGCCACGCGACCCGTCTCGTAGCCGGCCACTCCTTGCCACTCGGTGGGGACCGGCCCCGGGTTCACCGCCAGGATCCGCACACCGGATCCCCTCAGCTCCGTGTGCAGGGCGTCGGTGAAGCTGATCGCGAACGCCTTCGTCGCCGCATACACGGACTCGTACGGAATCGGCTGCATGCCGGCGGTCGAGGCGACGTTGATGATCCCACCGCGGCCCCGTTCGACCATGGCGGGAAGGAAGGCGTGGGTCAGGGTGACGATGGCCTCACAGTTGACCCGCACCTGCTCGGCGTCGCGCCCCGGATCGTGCTCCAGGAAAGGGCCCGAGGTGCCGAAGCCGGCGTTGTTGACCAGCAGCTCGACGTCCACTCCGAGCTCGGCGACCCGGTCCGACAGCCCCGCCGCGTCCGTGGCGAGGTCGCAGGGGACGGCGTGCGCGTCGGTCGGAAGCTCGGCGGCGAGGCGCTCCAGGCGGTCGATTCTGCGGGCGACCAGGATCAAGTCGTGCCCCCGGGTGGCGAGCTGGCGGGCGAACTGTTCCCCAATTCCCGAAGAGGCGCCCGTGACGAGGGCTGTTTCGCGCATCGGCTGACCCTATTCTCTTTCGAGGTGTCAAACGCAGCAAGCCAGCTGGCCTCGGTCTCCGCGAGATCGTTCGAAGAACGGGTTCGAGCCTGGGAGGGCGAGTACCTGTGGGAGAGGGCGACGCCGTCGTATCCGGCGATCCGCCGCGAGCCGGAGGCGGACAGCGTGATGCGCACCCCGTTTCAGCGCGACCGTGACCGGGTCGTCCACTCGAAGGCCTTCAGGCGCCTCAAGCACAAGACGCAGGTGTTCATTGCCCCGGAGGGCGACCACTACCGAACCCGGCTCACCCACACGCTGGAGACATGCTGCATCGCCCGCACCGTGGCGCGTGCCCTCGGCTTGAACGAGGACCTTACGGAGGCGATTGGCCTGGGGCACGATTTGGGCCATCCGCCCTTCGGCCACATCGGCGAGGAGGCGCTCGACCAGGCCCTGCGCGACCGCGCCGGGCGAAGCTTTCGTCACAACCGGCAGTCGCTTCGCGTCGTGGACGTCTTGGAGCGGGACGGACGGGGCCTGAACCTCACCGAGGCGGTTCGCGACGGGATCCTCAACCACACCGGTTCGGAGCAGCCGGTGACGCTGGAGGGGCGGCTGATGCGTCTGGTGGACCGGGTGGCCTACATCAACCACGACATCGACGACGCGCTGCGGGCGGGGATCATCGTCCCGGACGATCTGCCGGAGACCGAGATAAAGCTCCTCGGGTCCACAGGGTCCAGGCGGATCGACAGGCTGGCTACGGACATCGTCGAGCACTCGCCCGAGGCGGGGGACATCGTCCAGGGCGAGGAGGTCGGCGAAGCGATGCTGAGCCTGCGGAAGTTCATGTTCGAGCGGGTTTATCTGGGCGCCGAGGCGCGGAGCGAGCACGAACGGGTGCACCGCACGCTGAGGGGCCTCTTCGATCACTACAGCGAGCACCCCGAGGACGTCCCCGAGGGTGCCGCCGGGGAGGACCAGGTCCAGCGCATAACCGACTACATCGCCGGGATGACGGATCGCTTCTGCATCGCGACGTTCAAACGGCTCGCGCTGCCCGAGGAGTCGCGGCTCTGACGGGCGGCCGATTCACGACCGAGACGATTGAGCGGGTAAAGGCGGCCGCCGACCTGGTCGAGATCGTTTCGGCCTACACCGACCTGCGACGCGCAGGCGAGCGCTACACGGGGCTCTGTCCGTTCCACGATGAGCGCACCCCGTCGTTCTCCGTCGATGCGCGGGAGAAGCTCTACTACTGCTTTGGCTGTGAGGCGGGGGGCGACGTGTTCCGCTTCGTGCAGGAAAAGGAGGGGCTCGGCTTCGGCGAGACGTTGGAGGCCCTGGCGGACCGCTACGGGGTGGAGATGGAGCGCGAGCGCGAGGATCCGCGGGCGGAGGAGGTCCGGAAGCGGCGGGCGAGGCTCGGGGAACTGCTGGAGCGGACGGCACAGTTCTACGCGCACTACCTGTGGGAGTCGGGTGAGGCCGGAAAGGCGCGCGACTATCTGGCGTCGCGGGGCCTGGGCGAAGAAGTGCTGCGGGCGTTCGGGGTGGGGTATGCGCCGAGCGCCTGGGACCAGGTGGTCAGCCGGGGACAGCGGGCCGCCTTCGGCGTTGCGGAGCTGGTCGCGGCGGGCCTCGTTCAGAAGGGAAGGCAAGGGGGCTACTACGACCGCTTCCGGGCGCGGATCATGTTTCCGGTTCGCGACGGGCGTGGGCGTGTGCAGGGATTCGGCGCGCGCG
Organism: Solirubrobacterales bacterium; assembly: GCA_035573435.1. Lineage (GTDB taxonomy): Bacteria > Actinomycetota > Thermoleophilia > Solirubrobacterales > 70-9 > AC-56. The sequence goes on along the minus strand of DATMZR010000007.1, from coordinate 9,577 downwards.
CGCTTCGCCCCGACGCGAAGCCGAAGTACCTGAATTCGCCCGAGGGCGAGCTTTACCGGAAGAGCCGCACCCTCTACGGGATCGATCGGGCGCGGGCCGCCATCGCCAAGGCGGGACGCGCCGTCGTGGTGGAGGGGTACATGGACGCGCTCGCGGCCCACCAGGCGGGAATCGAGGAGGCGGTTGCGGTGATGGGCACGGCGATCACGCCCGAGCAGCTCCAGCTGCTCTCCGGCCATGCGGAGGAGGCGGTGCTGGCGCTGGACGCCGACCGGGCGGGCCGCGCGGCGATGCTGCGCGCGCAGCGGGTTGCCGGGAGCCGAAAGCTGCGGCTGCGTGTCGCGGCGATGCCCGCGGGCGAGGACCCCGCGGACATGCTCGAGGCGGGGCAGCCGGAACGAATTCGAGAGGTGATCGAGGCGGCTGTCGAGCTGCCGGAGTTTCACGTCCGCCTGGCGCTGGACGAGGCCGATCTCTCCTCGCCTGCCGGGAGGGATCGGGCGCTGGACGAGGTCGTGCCGGTGCTGGCGGCGATGCGGGAGTCGATCAGCCGCACCGAGTTGGCAAGGGTGGTGGCGGATCGGCTGGATGCGGATGCGGGGTTCATCATGAGGCGGATCACAGGTGAGCCGGAGCTCGGCGGGACGTCCCGCCCGGGCGGCCAGGTTGCAAGTGAAGGCGATGGGGGCGGGCGGGCTATCCGGCCGGCCGAGCCGCCACGGGCGCTGAGCGCGCGCGAGCGCCGCGAACAGGCGCTCCTGGCCATGTGCATCGCCTCGCCGGCGGAGGGGCGGGAGCTGCTGGAGCGTCTGACCTCGGAGCACCTCTCGTCGCCCGCTGTGGCGCGGGCCAGGGACTGGCTAGCGGAGCACCTGGAGGAGCCACTGCGGGGCCTGCCACGCGAGGACGAGGAGCTGGTTTCGCTGGTCACCCAGCTCGTGATGAGGGCCGAGCGTGAGCCTGGAGGTCGCGAGGCGATGGAACTCAACCTCCTGCAGCTGGAGCAGGCGATGATCGAGGGGCGGATCAGGGTCGCGCAGCAGGGGGGAGGGGACCCGCCGGTCGACCTCCAGCGCCGCCGCGCCGAGCTCGCGGAGCGGATCGCGCACTGGGAGACGGCCGGGACGGGTTGAGGCGGCAGTAACGGCTTTGTAGGTCGCGGGCGGAATTACTGTGCATCCCACCGCTACAGTTCGGACGCTGGCGGCCCAAATCCCGGGAAGCACGCTGGCTTAACTCGATCCGGGGTAGCTCAATTAGGCAGAGCGGCGCGCTGTTAACGCGAAGGTTGCGGGTTCGAGTCCCGCCCCCGGAGTTCTCGACGGTCGTCGTCGCGCCTAACCGGCGACCAGCGACTCGACCAGCTCCGCGCCGCGTTGTGCTCCGTTGTGCTCCCGCGCCCAGGCCGCAATCACGGCCGCACGTTGGGCAAATCGGGTGTCGCCCAGGATACGCCGCGTCGCCGCCCGCAGTGGCCCGGGCCGAGTAAGGCGCCACGGCAGCATCAACCCGGCGCCCACCCACGCCGCCCGCGCCGAGTTCTCGGCCATGTCACCGACCGCCGGGCAGCAGAGCACCGGCGCGCCCGCTCCGAGCGCGCGCGCCACGGTCCCATGCCCCCCGTGACATACGACCAGCGCCGCCTGCGGCATCACCTGCGAGTACGACAGCCAATCCACCACCACCGCGTTGGGTGGCATCTGCGGCAACTCCCCGCCGGCCCCTCGCCGGTTCGTAGTTGCCACGACACGAACCGGCTCCTCCGCAAGCGCCTCCAGCGACGCCCCGAGCAGCCGCAGTTCCGGATCCTGCGCCGTTGAGGGCGCCACCAGCACCAGCGGGGCGCCCCCGTTGGGCAGCCCGATGTCCGGATAGGGCAGCTCGAACTCCATCGGCCCCGTCACGCGCACGCCCTCCGGCCAGCGCCGCGGATACTCGAGCTGCGGGAAGGTCGCCACCAGCGCCAGCTCGGCGCTGATCCCACCGTGCAGCCGATCCACCGGCGCCAGCCCCACCGCCGCCCGCATCTCGTTCATCTCGCGCCTGCCGCGCCTCAGCCCCGCCGTGAGCAGCGGGAGGCCGGCCCGCCAGCCCATCCTTCCGATGGGCGTTCGCGGCGGCTGAAGGCCGAAGGCGAAGAACGGCATCCCCGGCTCGTGCACCGGATACACGTGCGGGATCAACGTCGCCCGTCGCCGTCCCGCCTTCTCCGCCGCCAGCGCCGGCGCCACCGTGAGCACGTCGCTGACCACCACGTCCGGCCGAAACTCCTCCATCAGCGGCACCAGCGCCCGCGCCGCATCCGCCGCCGAGGCGCCGTCGGCCGAATCCGCTGCGGGCGGCGGGAAGGTCTTGTACTCCTGTGCCGCCGTGAACCGCAGGCCCTCCGCCTCGACCGGCTCCCGCCACTGCTCCCAAGTCTCGACGAGCACCTCGTGTCCGCGGCGACGGAGCGCTCGTGCGAGAGCGATTGCGGGAAACGCGTGGCCGGCGTCTCCGAATGCCGCCACCAGGAGCCTCCGCGATCTCACTGCAACCACCGTTGCGCGCCGCTGCGCCTAACCTGTGCCGCGGGCCCCCGCGCGGTATCCCTTGACCCGTGCGACGCCGCGACCGAAACCCCGCCGAGCGCCTCCGATTCGCCGTCCAGGCCCTGCCGACCCGTACCAAGGAGGCGATGCTCCAGGGCATCGACTCCAACCCGATCATCGTCGGCGCCTACGTGGATCGCGACGGCGGCATCTGTCCGATGCTGGCCGCACACCGAAACGGTGGGCGCACGAGCCTCGCCAGCTTCGCCCGGGCATGGGATCGCTACACAGGGGCCAAACGCCCCCGTCGGGCCACTCGCCGCGAGGTGCGCACGCTCCGCTCGCTTCTGGAGGCGAGCCTTTCGACCGGGCATTCCTCCGAGCCCGGCTCGATCGCCGAGGTGGCCGCCGAGATTCGCACCGAGCGGGCCGCGATCGCGGAGCGCCAGGCGCGTCGCCGTCCTGACACAGGCGAGCGGCATCGCGCGCGCGAGCTGCGGGACCGCCTCCACTGGTCCTGGATGCGCCCGGCCAGAGGCTACGAGGAGTACCGCGACCTGCTCGCCGCCGCGGAGGAGCAGCTCGCCGAGCAACGCCTCGCCGCGCTCAAGCGCCCAGCTGCTCGTCCGGGCGAGTGAAGACGATCTCCGGGACCAGGCACGCCGGAGACGTCACGAGCAGGAATCGAACCGACTCGGCGATGTCCTCGGGGCGGATCATCTCCTCCGCCTTCACCTGCTCCTTCGCGAACTCCGTCATCGCCGTGTCGACGAAGCCCGGGCACAGGGCCGTCACCTGGATCCCCTGGCCGGCGACCTCCTTCTGTGTCGCCTGGCTGAAGCCGATCACGCCAGCCTTGGTCGCCGAGTAGACGGATAACCACGCCTGGCCGATCTTGCCTGCAATCGACGCCAGGTTCACGATCAAGGCCTTGCCGTGCTCGGCGCCGGCCTCCCGCAGCATCGGCAACGCCTCGCGAGTGCCGATGACCACCGCGCGCAGGTTCACCCCAAGCTGCATGTCGAGGTACTTCGTGGTGATCCCCTCCATCGCCTCGCCGACCCCAACGCCCGCGTTGTTGACCAGGACGTCGAGCCGCCCGAACCGCTCCCGGTGGGCCTGGACCACCCCCGCGACCGCCTCCTCTTCGGTCATGTTGACCGGGGCCGCATACACGTCGATGCCGGCGCTGCGGAGCCCATCCGCTGCCGCCTCGAGTTTCTGGGGGCGTCGCGAAGCGACGGTCACGCCGTAGCCTTCCTCGCCCAGCGCCCGGGCGATCGCCAGCCCGATCCCACTCGATCCACCCGTGACCAGCGCCGCTCGATCCGCCAAAGCCAATCTCCTCTCGTCGCCTTCGCGGGCGAGACCCTACAGCCCGGCTGCTTACCTGGCCATTAGGCCTCATCCATAGGATTCGCGCGTGGCCGACCGTCGTGACCGCAGCGAAACGTGGGTCCTTGCTCGCTCGCAGTTCTCGCGCCTGAGACGGGCCGCCCGGCCCGCCGTGGCCTTGGCGACCGCCGTTGCCGCCGTCTCGCTGGGCGCCGGGTGCGGGGGCGGTGGGGGCGACGATGCGCCGGGAGACGCTCCCGCTCCGGCGGCCTCCGACTTCCCGGCGGCGAACGGACGATCCCTCACGCGGGTCCTCCGTGGCTCCGGCGCCCAGCCGTCGAACCTGGTTGTGAGCCCCACGGCGGCCGTTTATGAGCGGGGCGAGAACCGCTTCGGATTCGGCGTCTTCACTGCTTCTCGCGGGCAGGTGAGCGACGCCCAAGTGGCGATCTACGCGGCGCCCAGCGGCGGAGGCAAGGCCGAAGGCCCGTTTCCCGCCCGGATCGAGAGCCTCGCGGTCAAGTCCCAGTTCGAATCACAGACCACCGAGCTGGACCCGGACGCGGCGAAACTCGTCTACGTCACCAACGTGAAGCTCAACCGGGACGGCAACTGGGACCTGGCGGCGATGTTCCGCGAGGGCAGCGGATACACCGCGGCTCTGATCCCGACGATCAAGGTTGGGGGCTCCGAGGACATCCCCACGGTGGGCGAGCGCCCACCGCGCATCCATACCCCAACCGTCTCCGACGTCGGCGGCAACCTGGGGCAGATCGACACGCGCTCCCCACCCGACGACATGCACACCGTGGACTTCGCCGACGCGCTCGGCAAGGAGCCGATCGTGCTCGTGTTCGCGACGCCGGCCCTGTGTGAGAGTCGCGTCTGCGGCCCGGTCGTCGACGTCGCCGAGCAGGTCAAGCACGAGACCGGCGACGGCGTCGACTTCATCCACATGGAGGTCTTCAACAACAACAACGCCAGCGACGGCTACCGCCCGCAGCTGCGCGCATTCGGCCTGCAAACCGAGCCGTGGCTGTTCGTGGTCGATCGTCGGGGCATCGTCCGCAGCCGCCTCCAGGGTGCCTTCAGCCCCTCCGAGCTGGAGCAGGCCGTCAACCAGGTCGCCGGCTAGGAACGGCCACACCCGCGCCGGTCTGTCGCAGGTGGGAGCGCCGCCTGGGGTGCAAGCGACGCTCCCGGAGGGCGCCATCCCGAAAGAAGGCGACCCTCGGTCCCGCCATGGACTGACACTTCGACGGCACCCGAAGCGGTCCTTTCGGAGCGCCTCAAAGACGGAGCGGGCCGCCCAGTCCCTCACTGGGCGACCCGCGTGCTGTGCCGCTATCCAGCGGTAGTACTGGCCCTCTTACCCGGGCCCTGGAGGAAGAAACGGGGGCGACGTTCCCCTGGACTCCCCTCCCGCAAGCGAATCCCATCCCGATACGGAGTCGTCGCCCCCGAAGGCGGCATGGTGCCGAAACCGCCACGCTTTGTCGAGCGGCTTCTACCTCATTGCAGGTAGGCCCCTGTGCGAAATCCGCAGATTGCGGTCTTCCATCTGACCCCAGGCCATAATCGAGACACCCGGGCCGGTAGCTCAGTTGGTCAGAGCAGCGGACTCATAATCCGTCGGTCGGAGGTTCGAATCCTCCCCGGCCCACTTGGAGGAAGCCCCGCCACGGCGGGTTTCTCATGGTCGGGACCGTTGCCGTGAGGCCCGACCCCCGGCCATTTGCGAACAAAACGCGAACATCAGCGCGGTGCCAAGGTCGAGGCCGGAGCCCGGTTCGGCTGACAGCGGATCGGCAGATGTAGCGAGATACTGCGCGGGCGATGTCGCAGGAGAACGTGGAGATCGTGCTCCGATCCATTCAGGCCTACGAGCATGACGAGGAGGCCTTTCTCAGCATGTTGGATCCGGGCGTCGAGTGGTATCCGATCGGGGAGGGGCATATCCCGTCCGGGGGTCATAAGGCCGCCCTCCGTGTCCGGAGGAGCTGGCTCGAGAACTGGGAGGGGCATCAGATCGATGTCGAGGAGGTGAAGGACGGCGCGGATAGCGTCGTGGCCTGTCTGCACCTCACCGGCCGAGGCGTGAGAAGCGAGGTGGAGGTCGATCTGCGCCTCTATCTGCACTTCACACTGCGCGACGGCAAGATCGTCTACCTCTACGAGTACGCGGACCGCGACGAAGCCCTCGAAGCCGCCGGGCTCTCGGAGTAAGGCGCCTTACTAACTCGGTTCGATCCTCCTCCCCACTCACCGCACTGTGAAGGGTCTAGGTCGAACTAGACCTTCTTCCGGTTTCAAAGCGCTTGTCACGGCCTACTCTCTCCGCTAGGGGGAACTGAACCAGTGATGTGGTTACAGCGCATAGGCCTTTTCGTGAAGGAGGGCATCCAGTCAGCTCTTGATCGCGAGGAGGGACAGGGGTTCGCTGAGTACGCGCTGATGCTCAGCCTCGTGTCGATCGCGTCGGTTGTGATCCTGACCCTCGTTGGGGGAGACGTCAGCGAGCTCCTCGACACCGTCGAGAACGCGCTCACCGGCGACGGCTGATCGCTGATTCGGGGTCTCAACGCGAAGAACGCCGCTCGCGCAACGAAACGGCGTTCTCAAAAAATAGGCCGCTGTCCCGAAAACCCAAGCAAGCCTATCCACGCGCTTCATCGGCACTCGCAGCAATCCCTTTAACGGCGCTGGCTCATCACGGCGCGGGCGTCCACGGGCGCGCCGGGCGTCGCCACGCTGGGCTATTGTCGCTTCACGCGTGGCCGCGCCGGGCGAGACGATCATCAACAAGGTCACCGGGGAGAAGCTGACATTCGTCCGCACGCCCGGGTCGAGCCAGGGGAGGGCCCTCGAGTTGGAGTGGTGGGTGCCTGAGGGCTCGCGGCTCGTCGCGCTACCCCACCGGCACCCGACCGTCACGGAGCACTTCGAGCTCCTGGAGGGCGAGGCGCAATACCGGGTCGGCCGCCATCGCCGGCGCGAGGCGGCACCGCATCGCTTCGACGTCCCGCCGAACGCTGCCCACGTTCATCCCGCGAACGCGGGGCGGGGCCCTCTGCGCGTCAGGCAGTGGGTGGAGCTGGAACAACCGGACGCCGAGCTTCTGGACGGAATCGCCGGCTACTTCGAGACGGTTTCCGCCCTGGCCAGCGAGGGCCGCGTGGATCGCCGCGGTCTGATCCGGAACCCCCTTCAGTTCGCGCTCACCATCTCCGAGTTGCTGATGCCCGGGACCTACCTCTCGTTCCCACCGCCGTGGGCCCAGCGGCCTCCCGTGATCGCCCTCGCCGCTCTCGCTCGCCGCGCCCGGCTTCGCGCCTACCACGAGCCTCCGGCTGACGCCCGAGGGGCCTGAGATACCCCCGAGGACCCAGCCAGCCCGGCCGCTACCCTGCCGCGGATGCCGGCGAACCGCGAGCCGTTCACCCCTACGGGCCCAGCTGTCGTGGTGGCGGTGGTGCTTGGGGCTCTGGTCGTGATCGGCGCGCTGGCGGCCCTCCTGGACCTCGGGCCATTCGACGACGAGGACACGGCGTCCCTGAGCAAGGCCGAGTTCATCGCCAAGGGAGACCAGGTTTGCGAGCGGGCGCACGACCAGTTCGCCGACCTTCAGAAAAAACCGCCGACCAGCGCCGAGGAGGCGGTGACGCTGACCAAGAACTTGCTCGACATTTCGGAGAACGAGCTGAGCCAGATCCGAGCGCTCGACGCCCCGCCAGAGGTCCAAGACGCGCTCGACCGCTACCTGCGGGCACGCGAGCAGGGGATCGCTGCGCTCGAGCGCGGCCTTCAGGCGGCCGAGGATGAAGACGCGCGCGCGTACGCGAAGGCCCAGGCCGAGATCGCAGCCGGCCAGGTCCGCCGCCTGAAGCTTGCCCAGGCGGTGGGCTTTACCAGGTGCAGCGTCGTGGGAAGCGGCGCCGCCGCCGGGTAGGGCGGCGGTTCAGCCACGCAGCCGCAGCCAGCCTCGTCGCCGACGGCCACTTCGCTGACGCAGGGCCAACCACCCGAAGCCGATCGTCATCGCCAGGTTGGACGCGCCCGCAAGCCACAGCCCGGCCCGCGCCCCCGGCCGGGAGAAGGCCGGCGAGCGCGACCACAGCGCGTCGGTGGCGAGCTCAGTGCCCCTCAGCCAGGCCAGCGCCCACCAGTCCTGGGGGGCGCCCCGGCGCTCGGCCACCGCATGAGCAGCGGCGAAGGTGAGCCAGACGGGCCCACAGCGCCGGAACAGGTGCTGGGCGTCGGGCGACGGCGGTTCGTGACCGAGCACCGCGAGCGTTGCGCTTGGTGCCAGGATCGCGCCCGTACCCAGCATCAGGTCGAAGGCGATCATGTTGCGGTTGGTGAGGCGGAGTGCCCGCTCGGCGTCCACGGAGCGATCCAACCAGATCGCTCGGCCGCATGTCGTCCGCCGAAGGCCGGGGCCTAGCAGGGAAAACCGATACTGGGGCGAATCATGCCGCCGTGAGCAAGACGGCCACGAAGCCTCGACCGACTCAGGCCCGTACCCGTGGCGGCCAGTCGCGTACCGCGCGTAACGGCCGCCAGTCACGGCCGAACGGAAAGACGCTGTCCGTCTACATCTCCGAACGCTTCGACGAGTTCTCTCGCTCGCAAAAGGACGTCGCCCGGTACATCGTCGACCATCTCGACGAGGCGGCATTCCAGACGGCCGAGGAGCTCGCTCGTCGCGCGAGCACCTCGTCCTCGACGGTCGTCCGCTTCTCGCAGGCGCTTGGGTTCGAGGGCTATCCGGAGCTGCAGCAGGCGGCGATCGAGGAATACCGCACCCGCGCCGATGAGCAAAACGGCGCCGGCCAGCTGTTCGACTTCGACCACTCCGAATTCGAGTCCTCACTCGCCGCGGACCACACGAACGTCGAAGCCACCGCCCACAAGCTCACGCGCGAACAGGTTGAGGCGTGCGTCTCGGCACTCGGCTCGGCACACCGCGTGATGATCGTCGGCGTGGACCAGATGGCTTTCTTCGCCAGCTACCTGCGCCACTTGCTGGCGCTGCTGGACATCCGCGCCGAGGTGGTCGCGAGCCCTCGCCAGGACTCGATCACGAGGCTGAGCCGGGTGGACGAGGACACGCTCGTGATCGCCTTCTCGGCCGGACGGGCCCACCCGCTGGTGGTCCGGGCGATGAAGCTTGCCCGTCACCGCCGAGCTCGGACGCTTTCGATCAGCGACGCCACCTTGTCCGAGGTCGGCGAGCACGCCGAGCTGACCCTGTACTACTCCTCCAACAGCCCCTCGTTCACGCGCTCGAACGCCGCCCTGCTGGGAGTCATCCAGGCGCTCGCCCACGGCGTGTATGCGCGCGACAAGGCGGCATTCAAGGACAGGATCCGCGCGTTCAAACTCAAATAGCGGCTCCAGGGACAACGTAAGCGTCCGGCGGACGCAGGCCCGGCGACTTTGTGGCGCATACCGCCACAAACGTGCCATGGGGGCGCACGCTCCGGGGCTCCCTTATCGATGGGCGGGCCTCCCTTATCCTTGGGCGTGATGGCCGAACGAGGCACATTCCGGGTCAAGCGCGGGCTCGCCGAGATGCTCAAGGGCGGGGTGATCATGGACGTGACCACCGCTGAGCAGGCGCGCATCGCCGAGCAGGCGGGCGCGGTCGCGGTGATGGCGCTCGAGCGCGTTCCGGCGGACATCCGGGCCACGGGAGGCGTCGCGCGGAT
>DATMZR010000005.1 GCA_035573435.1 Solirubrobacterales bacterium | reverse complement strand
GCACCACCGCCTCCGGCTGCGAGGAGACCAGAACGATCTGCCCCCGCACGTCGCGTCCCGAGTAGTCCTCCGCATGCGTCCCCGCGCCCACGTCCACAAGCCCCGCGGTGACCTCCGCGCTCTCGCTGTCCTGGGCGAGCGAAAGCGGCAACGTGTCCCAGCTCGCCAGGCGGCTGCGAGGAACCCACGCGTCGCCTGACTTCTCCAGCTCCCACAGCTCCGCGAAGTCCGCATCCCAAGGCCGTCGCGACCGCTGCGTGCCATAGAACCTCTCGCCATCCGCCGGGATCTCGACGATCTCGACCCCGCTCAACCCATCGCCGCGCAGCTCCCCCACAACGAACTCCGCCGCCGCCCGAAACCCCCGCGAGCCCCGCATCCGATGCTGCCGCGACAGAAAATCCAGATCCCGCTTCGCCGCCTCTCCGGAGATCTCCTCGGCGATCGCCGCAACGGTCGCCCGCGGCAGCAAGGGGGGCTCGTCGGTTGGTGCGGCGAGGCTCGGCACCGCGAGGCCGAAAAGGCTCGCGAGGATGATCGTCGAGAGAAGCGAGGCGGAACGTCGCGGTTTGGGCATCGGGAGGCGTCCTCCGGAGCGGACCTCGGATTAGGCGGATCGAGAGGTGATCTTAGCCCGCTGGCCGCGGGCCACTGGTTGAGTCCGGCGAGAACGCTGCTTTCCCAGGGGAACCCATGGATGATCTCCGTTCACGTTCCGAGGTCGCGTTCTCCCACCTCGGCCAGGATGCGTTCGACGAGCCACTCCGACAACCAGACTCCTCGATCCCTCAATTCCTTCACCACGGAGGCGATCTCCCGAATCTCGCCTCGCCGCTTGGCCTCGACGAGAATCCCGAGAGTCCCTCTGACGGTCAATCCGAGTTGCTCTGCTGCCAATCGAGCCGGTCTGTCGTCCGATAGAACCAGGGCGGCCTTTCGTTCGACCGCCACCCAGATGGCAGCAGCCTCGCCTGGGTCGAGCTGGGCACGCAGGAGTTGGAGCAGCGGCGCACCGGGATCATGGGGGACCAGCTCGATCCAATCCGCTCCGCGGAGCTCAGCGCTACCTGGGAGAGTGTCCCCCTCCCGGACGACCTCGTTGTAGACGAGGTCAGGAACGAGGATCTGCTCGTAAAGAATCGGAAGGAGCCGCAGCAGGCGGACCAGGCTGAGATGAATCAGAGGCCCGGCGTCTGCAACGACGATCACGACTATCCGCTGAGCTCGCGCTCGAGCTCGGCGTCGTCGTAGTCGAATGCGTCGATGTGGTGCTCGCCCATCAGGCGGAGGAAGGACGCAACGGGTATCCCGGCGAGCTCGGCCGCCTTGCCGAAGCCGAGCCGGCGCGAACGGACCTCTTCGAGCAGCCACAGCTGACGCATCTCCTGGGAGACCTCCTGCGCCGACCAGGGCCGGTGCTGGAACGCCTCCTCCGGGAGATCTACGGTGACGACCCGAGCGCGAGCGGCTTCCTTGGACATGAAAGAAGTATAACTCCGGAGGACGGGCTGTTCGTCGGGGCTTGTGCGTAACCCCCGACGCTTTGTATCGTGCGGCTCGCCATGGCTGGCCCCCGCCTGCGGGTGGCGCGGATCGCCGAGGTTGGGCTCCTTAGCCAATGTTGCGCATTTTGCTGACGCTCGTTCTCATCGCGGCCCTTCTGTATCTCGCGTGCTGCGTCCTGCTGTTCGCGTGCCAGCGCTCCCTGATTTACTTTCCCCGGCCGCCCTCGCCCGCGCCGGGCGCCTCGACGATCACGCTTCGTTCCGAGGGCACCGAGGTGCGGGTCACGGCGAAGCCGAGGCGAGGGCCGGATGCCGTGGTCTACTTCGGCGGCAACGCGGAGGACGTCAACTTCAGCCTGCCGGATCTCGCGGCAGCGTTTCCGGAGCACGCCCTCTACTTGATGCACTATCGGGGCTACGGCGGCAGCTCGGGGAAGCCGTCAGAAGTTGGGCTGGTCGCCGACGGGCTCGCCCTCTTCGACCGGGTCCGCACCGAGCATCCGAACGTCGTGGTGATCGGCCGCAGCTTGGGCAGCGGGGTCGCGATCCGATTGGCCAGCTCGCGCCCCGTGTCGAGGCTGATCCTGGTCACGCCCTACGACAGCCTGGTCGGGCTGGCGGCCCGCCAGTACGCAATCTTTCCCGTCCGCTGGCTGATGCGAGACAAGTTCGAGTCGTGGCGCTATGCCCCAAAAGTGACCGCGCCCACGCTCCTCGTGGCGGCCGAGCACGACGAGGTCGTCCCCCGCACGAGCACGGAAGCGCTCTACGCCCGCTTTCCCGCCGGCCTCGCGACGCTCCGAGTCGTCGCCGGCACGGGTCACAACACCCTCCAAGAGAGCCCCGAGTACGTGCCGCTGCTCCAGGGCGCACCCTGAATGGGGCCACGGCTCTCACCGCCAGGTCCCACCTGTGGCATTCTTATCAGGGCTCTCCATCGGATGACCAAACGACACCCAGCGGCGCGGATCGCCACCTGGAAGGCGCCGCGCATCGGCAAGGGCCGAATGCCAGCGGGCTTCCTGTGCTTGAGCCTTCTGGCGATCACGGGCGGCTGCTCGCTGGCCCACGATCCCGACCGGGCACCCCGGGGGGCACCAGTCCCAGCGCTGGTCATGGCCCCTCCCGTCGAGCAACTCGGCCTGAGCGCGCGGGAGCCGATGGTCGTCGAGCATCCCGACGGCACGCTGTTCGTCGCCGGGTATGGAGAGGACGTGCCGACCCTCTGGGCCAGCCGAGACCAGGGCGCGACCTGGACCCGCGTGAACGTCGGGACGGAGGCCGAGGGAGCGATCGGCAACTCGGACGTGGACCTGGCGGTGGCTCCGAACGGGACCCTCTACTTCGCGACCATGGTGTTCGACCGCAAGGCGTCGGAGGGCACCCACATCAGCATCGGAGTCAGCCACGACGTAGGTGCGACGTGGTCCTGGACGCTGCTGTCGAAGACCCGGTTCGACGACCGGCCGTGGGTCGAAATCGCGGCCGACGGGACGCCTCACGTGATCTGGAACGACGGCGAGGGCGTCTGCCACGCGGTCAGCCCGGACGACGGCCGCACCTGGATCGAACGGGACCGGATCCATCCCCAGGGCGGATCGAGCCACCTCGCCGTCTCACCGAACGGCGACATCGCGGTGCGCGTCATCCCGGTCTCGGCCTCGGGCAACAAGATCCACCCGGGCGTCGATCTCATCGCGGTGAGCACCGACGGGGGCACGACGTGGCAGAAGCATGCGGCGCCCGGCCGGCGCGAGTGGGTCTTCCCGTTGTCGGGCGAAGAGACGTTACCGCGGTGGGTGGAGCCCCTCGCGTGGGACGCCCGGGGGGCCCTTTACTCCCTCTGGTCGAACGAAGAGGGACTCTGGCTGGCGCGATCCGCCGACCGCGGCGCGACCTGGTCGAGCTGGCGCGTCATGACGAGCGGTGACGTCATGTACTTCCCCTATCTCGTCGCACGCGGCCCCGGCGAGCTGGCCGCGACCTGGTTCTCCGGGCCGGCCGCAACGATGCACGCCCACGTGGCACGGTTCGACGTCGGCCCAGGC
>DATMZR010000004.1 GCA_035573435.1 Solirubrobacterales bacterium | reverse complement strand
TGGGTCGGAGCCCGCCTCGCGCTCGGTCACCGCGTAGGCGTCCTTGAGCTCCCCGCGGAGCGCCGGTCGCAGATAGCGGTCGATCTGCTCGGGGCTGGCGTGGACCCAGACGTTGTAGGCGTTGGGCACGTGCCAGTGGATCGCATTGGTGGTGCGGCCGTACTGCTCCTCGACCAGCGCCCACTCGAGCCGGGTCCAGCCCTGCCCACCGTGCTCCCGGGCGTGCAGTCCGCCGCTCAGCCCGGCATCGATTGCTTCGCGCTTGACCCGGGCGACAAGCTCGTCGGGAAGGCGCCCAGCCCGCCGTTCGGCCTCCTCCTCCAGCGGCATCAGGACGTCCTCCGCGAACGCCCGCGCTCGCTCGCGCAGCGCGATCGCCCCTTCGTCGACCTCGAGCGGGACTCCGCCCATGATGCCCGGCGCCTCGGCGAGCGACTTGACCTCCATCGGCTCGTCAGACTAACATGCGATTGACTACAAGGTCAACTCAGGCGAGGAGGGGTGGCCGACCACCGGGTCGGCCGGACCCAAAACCAGTCAGGAGGCCAACGTTGGGCACCCAGTCGCAGACGCCGATCGCTCTCCAGCTCGACCCCCGCGAGGTCCAGGCGACCCTCGAGCCCTTGGAGCGGGCCACGATGCTGCCGCCGCGTGCGTTCACGGATCCGGCCGTTCTGGACTGGGAGCTGGAGACGATGTTCCGCGGCTGGGTGTGCGTGGGACACGCCTCCTTGGTGGCCGAGCCGGGCAGCTACGTGATGCGTGAGATCGGCACCGACAGCGTCGTCGTCATGGGGGCGAAGGACGGGCGCCCCCGCGCCTTCCTGAACGTCTGCCGGCACCGGGGCTCGCGGCTGATCCAGGACCTCGAGGGGAGCGTACGCCACCGGGTCCAGTGTCCCTACCACGGCTGGTCCTACGGGTTCGACGGCGAGCTCAAGGCCGCGCCTCACATGGATGGGGTCGAAGACTTCGAGCCGTCCTGCTGGGGGCTGATCCCGGTCCGGGTCGCCACCGTGGGGGGTTTGGTCCTCGTGGACCTGAGCGGCGACGCTCCCAACGTCGACTCACATCTGGGCGAGCTCGCGGGCCACCTGGAGCACTACCGGGTCGGAGCCCTGCGTCGCGCGGGCCAGATCAACTATGAGGTCGGCGCCAACTGGAAGGCGCTTGCCGAGAACTACAGCGAATGCCTTCACTGTCCAGGCGTGCATCCGGAGCTCAACCGCCTCAGCCACTACCTGAGCGGTGAGGTGCTGGAAGGCGAGGGGGCCTGGTGTGGCGGCTCCATGATCCTGACCGAGGGCGCGGCGACGATGGGGCGCAACGGGGGGCACGCGCACCCGCGCGCGCCGATCGACGGGCTCTCCGGCCAGGACCTGAGCTCGGTCCTCTACTTCGTCCTGTTCCCGAACTCGCTCGTCTCGCTGCACCCGGACTACGTGATGCTCCACACCCTTTGGCCGCGCGCGGCCGATCGCACTGACGTGGTCTGCGAGTGGTTCTTCGAGCCGGCGACGATCGGGGCCGACCACTTCGACCCTGCGGACGCGATCGACTTCTGGGACCAGGTCAACCGGGAGGACTGGCACGTCTGCGAGCTCACCCAGCTGGGCGTGCGCAACCGCGGCGCCGTGGCCGGTCGCTACTCGGCCGAGGAGGACGACGTGCACGCCTTCGACGTGATGGTGGCCAGGCGCTACATGGAGGCGCTTCTCGAGCACGAGGAGGTGACGGCGTGAACGAGATCGCCGCCAAGCTGGGGGAGGTCGGCCTGCCCGAGCCCGTGGCCGACCTCGCGAAGCGCGATTGGGACGCGATCGTCGTCGGAGGTGGGCACAACGGCCTGACGGCCGCTGCCTACCTGGCGCGGGCCGGGCGCTCGGTTTGCGTCCTGGAGCGGCGCGAGCGCCTGGGCGGCGCCTGCACCCTCGAGCGGCCGTTCTCGGACGAGCGATTCGTCGTCAGTCCGTGCGCCTACGTGGTTGGCCTGCTCGACGACCTCGTGATTCGGGAGCTCGAGCTCGAGCGGCGCGGCCTTCGCTACTGGATGGCCGATCCGAACCTGTGGGTTCCCTTCGACGACGGCACTGCCTTCGGACAGTGGCTCGACCACTCGCGCACCCAGGCCAACCTCGACGAGCTCGGCGTCTCGGCGACCGACGTCCACGGCTATTGGGCCTACGAGGAGCTGTTCGACGAGGTTCGCCGCAAACTGCGCCAGGGCGAACGGGACACCTGGGTGGGGGAGGCGCCCACGCGCGCAGAGATCGAGGAGCTCCTGGGCCACGACCGCACGATGATCGACCTGGCGTTCGAGGCCTCGATCGCGGACGTGCTGGACGACCACCTGTCCGACGAGCGCCTCAAGACCGCCCTCTTCGGCCAGGGGATCATCGGCACCTGGGGTGGGCCGAAGGACCCGGGCACGGCCTCGATCAAGCTCATGCACTTCCAGGGCGACATGGGCGGGCAGGGCCCGCTGTGGGGATACGTCGAGGGCGGCATGGGAATGGTCAGCTTCGCGATCGCCGACGCGGCCCGCGAGGCCGGCGCCGTCCTGGCCTGCGGGGTCCTGGTCGCCGAGATCGTCCCCGGCCAGGGCGTCACCCTGGAGGACGGCACCGCGCTGCGGTCGGACACGGTGATCTCGAACGCCGACCCCAAGCGAACCCTCGGCATGCTCTCCGAGCAGGAGGTCGATCCCGCGTATCGCGAGCGGCTGGAACGCTGGAAGGTCCGCAGCCCGGTGGTCAAGTTCAACGCCGCCCTCGAACGCCTGCCGAGCTGGAGCGCGGCGCCAGGCGAGGCGTGGCCGGCACGGGCGACGATCGACGTGACCGGCACGATCGACGACGCGCAGCGCGCGTTCGAGAGATGCGAGCGCGGAGAGCCGGCCGTTGGCTTCGGCGAGATCTACTTCCAGACCGGGTATGACCCCAGCCCCGCTCCCGAGGGCAAGCACCTGATGAGCGTCTTCGGCCAGTACGGGCCTTACGAGCTCTCGGAAGGCGATTGGGACTCGCGCCGCGAGTCGGTCGGGCGACAGTTCATCGAGCTGATCGACCGCTTCGCCCCGGGCTTCGAGGATTGCCTGGCCGAGTACGAGGTACTCGGCCCCCCGGACATCGAGTCGCGGATCGGACTGACCGGCGGCAATATCTTCCAGGGCGAGGTGACGCCGGACCAGATGTGGGAGGGGAGACTGTCGGCCAGAACGCCGGTGACCGGCCTCTACTTGTGCGGGGCCGCGACCCATCCCGCCGGGAGCGTCATCGCGCTCAACGGGCGGAATGCGGCGGCGGCCGTGCTCGCCGACGCTGGGGTGGCGCTGGCGGCCGCATAGGCTGAGGTCCGGCAGGGCTCCTATGGTCGTCTCCGTGTCGCAGAGCACCCGGGAGCGAATCCTCGAGGCCGCCTGCGACCTGATCGCGGCTCAGGGCATCGACGAGGTGAGGATCGCCCGCGTCGCGATGAGGGCCGGTGCCTCCACGGCCCTCGTGCACCACTACTTCTCCACTCGCGAGGAGCTCCTCGAGCAGGCACTCATTCACTCCTTCGAGCTGGTCGGCGAGGGCCGCTTCCCGGAGGGAGACGGGGAGGCCGAGTCGGCCACCGCCGGAATGGCCAGGGCGATCCGTGAGTGTCTGCCGGAGCCCGGCCGCCCCCACCGTGACTGGGTGCTCTGGGTGGAGCTGTGGCTGCGCGCCGTCCGCGAGCCGGGCCTTCGCCCGGTCGCGGCGCGACTGTACGAGCGCTACCGCAGGTGGATGGAGGCGCTGATTCGAGCCGGCGTCGAGAGCGGGGAGTTCCGCTCCGACGCGGACGTCGCCGCCACCGCCAACCTGGCGATGGCCCTCCTCGACGGGGTGGGGGTGAGGGCGCTGATCGATGACCCAGCGATGGACGTCGAGGCCGCGCATGCCCTGGTGGCCGAGCGGTTGGCGCCGCAGCTCGGGATCGAGGCGGCGGACCTTAGGCGGGTGGTGTAACTTGAATGTCGGTTCAACTTACGGGAGCGATTGAGGAGAGAGGATGGGCCGCGACCGTTGAGTCCGCGCCCTCAGATCGATCACATCCGCAAGCCGCAGCTTCTGGCTGCCGCGGCCGAGGTGATCGGCGAGCGCGGATTCGGCTCGACCCGGGTGGCCGACGTCGCCGAACGGGCCGGGACCAGCCCGCCGGCCGTGATCTACTGGTTCGGGTCCAAGGACGAACTGCTCACCAGCGCGCTCACCTTCGATGAGGACCGGTTCGACGGCGCCGTCACCGAGCGTCTCGCCGGGCTCGAACACCCGCGCGACCGGCTCCGCGCGCTGATCGAGGCCTGCGCCGCGGAGTACGACTGCAGGCTGTGGATCGAGCTCTGGGGCAGGGCCCTTCGGGACCAGGGCGCGGCGGTGGCCCGCCAACGGCTTGATGACCGCTGGCGCGACCGGATTGCCGAGGTCGTTCGCGCCGGCCAGGAGCTCGGCGAGTTCGCTGGGGAGGACGGGATTGACGTAGCGACGATCATCGCCTCCCTCTTGGACGGGCTGGCAGTCCAGGCGACCCTGGACGACCGTGGGATCACGCCGGAGCGGATGCGCGACCTGGCGCTCAGCGCGGCAGAGCTGCTGCTCGGCTGTGAGCTGGCGCCGCAAGATCGCGATGCCATCGCCCCCGGAGGCGGAACGAGGTGACTCCCGGATTGGACGCGCTCAGCCGGCGTGACCTGCTGCGGGCCGGTGCCGGCGCGGCGCTCGCGGCCTACGGGCTGGCGGGGTGCGGGATCGGGCACGGCATCCGGGGAGACGTCAACCGGGTGATCGAGCCGAAGGTGGACGGCGACCTCTTTTACTTCAACTACTCCCAGTACATCAACCCGGCACTCGTCAAGGAGTTCGAGAAGCGGTACGACGTCAGGGTGATCGAGTCCTACTTTGACTCGATGGAGGGGATGCTGGCCAAGCTTCGGTCCGGCAATGCCTACGACGTGATGTTCCCGACCGCCGAGTACGTGCAGCGGCTGATCCAGCAAGAGCAGGTGCTGCGGATCCCGCGCGACAAGCTCGAGAATCTCGACAACATCTACGGCTATTTCAACGACCCCTGGTACGACCCTGATTCGGCGCACTCCGTCCCCTACTCGCTCTACATCACCGGGATCGGCTACCGGGCCGACATCCTGGGCGACTTGACCGGCTCCTGGGACGACCTCGCGAACGAGGAGGCGGCGGGGCGGATCTATGTACTCGACGACTATCAGGAAGCGCTCGCGGCGGGAAACCTTCGCAACGGCTTCGAGATGAACACCGTCGTGGAGTCGGAGTTGAACACCACCGAGGAGTGGCTGGTGGGCCTGAAGCCGCTGCTGCGCGGATTCTCGGTGGACACGATCACGACCATGTCGAGCGGCAACGCCTGGATCCAGCATCTCTGGAACGGCGACATCATCAACATCCGCTACCGGGTCGACGACCCGGACGCCTACGTGTTCGAGAAGATCACGCAGGACGGATTTCCGGTCGGCAGCGACGCCTTCTGCATACCCGTCAACTCGGAGCACCCGGGCACGGCGCTTCTGTTCATCGACTTCATGCTCGATCCCAAGAACGCCGCGAAGAACGTCAGCTGGAACGGCTACCCCATGCCCAACCATGGCCAGGACGAGACCTTCCAGGAGCTGGCCAAGGGCGACCCGAACATCGTGGTCACCGTCGACGACCTCGAGGGCGGCGACCAGTTCGCGAACCTCCCCCAGGACGACCGGGAGCTGTGGACCAACACGTTCCTCGAGGTGAAGGCGTCGTGAGCACGGGCCAGTGAGCGAGAACCGTTTCGCGCATTTCATGCTGGCCCCCGCGGGGGTGTGGCTGTTGTTGCTCTTCGCAGTCCCTATGGGCATCGTCGTGTTGGTATCCCTGGGGAGGACGGACCCCATCTTCGAGGCCGTCTACGGCTGGCACCCGGGGAACTACGCCGACGTCTTCGACCCGCTGTTCGCCCCCGTGCTGCTGCGCTCGGTCACATACGCGCTCGCCACCGTGGCCCTCTGCCTGCTGATCGGCTATCCGATCGCCTACTACATCGCCCGCTTCGGCGGCCGTTGGAAGACGCTTCTGATCGCGGCCGTGGTGCTGCCGTTCCTGGTCAACTACCTCGTCCGCACCTACGCCTGGGTGGCGATCCTCTCGGACGAGGGGCTCGCGAACGGGATCCTCCAGGACGTCGGCCTCGCCGAGAACGGGGTCCGGTTCATCAATACCTCCTGGGCGGTGATCGGCGGCTTGGTCTATGGCTACCTGGCCTTCATGATCCTGCCGCTGTACGCCGCGCTCGACCGCATGGACCCGGCCCTGATCGAGGCGGGCAAGGATCTCTACGGGAACCGCTGGCAGACGTTCTGGCATGTGACCTGGCCGGCCGCGTTCCAGGGCGTGGTTGCCGGCTGCGTGCTCGTCTTCCTCCCCGCGGTCGGTGACTTCATCTCCGCCCAGCTGCTCGGTGGCCCGGACACGTACATGGTCGGCAACCTGATCCAGCAGCAGTTCCTCGAGGCCCAGAACTGGCCCTTCGGAGCCGCGTTGACGATCGTGATGATGGGCTTCCTGCTCGTCTGGATGCTGCTGTACGTGCGCTCGGCGACGCGCGCCTCCCGGGAGGCGTCGGCATGAGCGCTCCGGGCTGGGCAGCGAGGCTGCCGCTCGCGCGGCGGCGCGCCGAGCGCCGGCGCCGGCGCGGCTTCGACCGGCCCCGCTTCCTGCTCGCGTTCTTCCTTCTCTTCGTAGTCTGGACCTTCGCGCCGCTGCTGGTCGTCGCGCTGTTCTCCTTCAACTCAACGCCCTCGCTGCAGAACTTCGAGGGGTTCAGCCTTCAGTGGTACGACGAGTTCTTCAGCAGCGTGACCCTGCGGGAGTCGCTCGTTGCCAGCATCGAAATCGGGTTCGTGACGATGATCGTCGGGACCGTGCTCGGCACCACGCTGGCCTTTGCGCTCGTCCGCGCCCGGTCGCGGGTCGCCCAGGCCAGCAACGTGCTCATGCTCATCCCGCTCGTCACCCCGGAGATCGTCGCGGGCGTCTCCGCGCTGGTGCTGTTCACCCAGATCGGAATGGACCTCTCGCTGCTCACGATCATGATCGCCGAGATCACCTTCTCGATCTCGTTCGTGACCGTGATCGTGAGAGCGCGCCTGGCGACGATGAACCGTGAGGTCGAGGAGGCGGCGCTCGATCTCGGCGCCACTCGCATACAGACGGTTCGCCTGGTCGTGCTGCCCGCCCTCTGGCCCGCGATCATCGCCTCGGCGCTCTTGATCTTCGCGCTGAGCTTCGACGACTTCGTGATCGCCTTCTTCACCACCGGCGAGTCCCCGACCCCGCTGCCGGTGCAGATCTACTCCTCGATCCGGTTCGGCGTCCGCCCAACGATCAACGCGATCGGGACCCTGATGCTGGTGATCTCGTTCCTGATCGTCGCCTTGGCCGTTGCGCTCCCGCGCCTGCTGGGGCGACGCGGGGAACAAAACGTGCTGATTGGAGGTGAGGCCGGATGACCGCAAACCACACGACCACCGACCCGAGCATCCAGGCGACCACCGGCAGCGATGGCACCGGCTCCGAAGCGATCCGCTTCGAAGGGGTCACCAAGCGCTTCGGCGCCACGGTAGCGGTCGACGACCTCAATCTCACGATCCGGCGCGGCGAGTTCTTCTCGCTGCTCGGGCCCTCGGGATGCGGGAAGACGACGACCCTCCGCATGGTCGCGGGCTTCGAGCAACCGACCGAGGGGAGCGTGTACCTGGAGGGCGAGCCGGTCGACGACGTCCCGCCGTACTCCCGGAACGTGAACACGGTGTTCCAGAGCTATGCCCTGTTCGAGCACCTCGACGTCGAGCGGAATGTCGCCTTCGGATTGAAGAGGCGGAAGGTTCCCGGGGACGAGATCCGCAGTCGCGTGGCGGACGCGCTCGAGCTCGTCCAGCTCACCGGCCGAGAGCGCGCCAAACCGCGCCAGCTCTCGGGCGGTCAGATGCAGCGTGTGGCGCTGGCCCGGGCGCTCGTCAACCGCCCCGCGGTGCTGTTGCTCGACGAGCCGCTCGGCGCGCTCGACCTGAAGCTGCGCAAGCAGATGCAGGTCGAGCTGAAGGAGATCCAGCGCGAGGTCGGGATCACCTTCCTCTACGTCACCCATGACCAGGAGGAGGCGCTGGCCATGTCCGACCGGATCGCGGTCATGGATGAGGGCGCTGTGCAGCAGTTCGGCCCGCCGGAGGAGATCTACGAGAGCCCACAGAAACCGTTCGTCGCCGGGTTCATCGGCGTCTCGAACCTGCTTCCGGCCACGGTTGAGGCTGAGGGCGTGCGCCTCAAGACCGGCGAGCTGTTTGCTCCGCCGCTTCCCGAGGGCTGCGAGGAGGGCGCTTCCGTCTTCTGCTCGGTTCGCCCCGAGAAGATCTTCCTGGACGACCTCGAGGACGGCATGGTGTCGGTGGAGGGCGAGATCGTGGAGCGGATCTACCTGGGCACAACGACCCAGGTGATCGTGCAGTTGGCCCCTGACGTGCGCGTGGTCGCGCTGGAGCAGAACACCGCCCGCTCGCGGGCGGACGATCGCTGGGAGATCGGCATGCGCGTCAGGCTCGGATGGCATCCCGAGCACGCGCTGGTGCTCCGCTAACGAATTTCAGGGAACGGCGGTTACCTCAGCGATCTCGGCCTCGCCGCGGGCCCCGCGGCCGGCGGTGGCGCCACCCTCCTCGAGGGTCAGTCGGTGGGCCAGGTAGACCGGGATGATGGAGATCAACACCGCCATCACGGCCACGACGTTCGTGAGCTGGAACTGCTGGCCGCGGAACAGGTTGCTGAAGATCCAGATCGGAAGGGTCTGCTCACCCGCCCCGATCGTGAACGTGGTGACGATGATCTCGTCGAAGGAGAGGGCAAACGCGAGCAGGCCGCCCGCGACTAGCGCAGTCCGCATGCTCGGGAACGTGACGAACCGAAAGGTCTGCCAGGTGTGCGCTCCGAGGTCGGCGGAGGCTTCCTCGAGGTTCTCCGAGACCCGGCGCAGTCGGGCGATCACGTTGTTGTAGACGACGACGATGCAGAAGGTCGCGTGGCCGACGACGACCGTGAAGAGGCTGAGGTCGACGCCGAAGACCTGGGTGAAGGTGTTGCTGAGCGCCACGCCGGTCACGATGCCGGGCAGGGCCAGCGGCAGCACGACGAGGAACGAGACCGTCTCGCGGCCGAAGAAGCGATAGCGGGCGACCGCGAAGGAGGCCAGGGTGCCCAGCAAGAGCGCGACTCCGGTGGCAGCCGCTCCAACCCTGACGGAGGTCCAGAGTGCGTCGCGGGCCCCCTGGTTGTCGAGTGCCTTCCCGAACCACTCGGTGGTGACGCTCTCGAGCGGCCAACTGAGCGTCGTCCCCCCATTGAACGCGTAGATCGCGATCACGACCAGGGGGATGTAGATGAAGGCCAGCGTGACCCCAACGCCGAGGCCGAGCATGCCCTTGGATCGCCGTGACAGCCGCATCGCTACAGATGCTCGAAGGCCCCCAGCCTCCGCGCGATGAACAGGTAGGCGACCATGACCAGAATCGGCACGGTCGCGAAGGCGGAGGCCAGGGGCAGGTTGTTGACGATGTTGTTGTAGACCACGTTGCCGATGAACTGGGTGTCGGGCGAGACCAGCGACGGCGTGATGTAGTCGCCGAGGGTGAGCGAGAAGGTGAAGATCGAGCCGGCGACGACGGCCGGGAAGGCCAGCGGCAGGATGACGCGCCTGAACGTCGTCAGCGGTGACGCGCCGAGGTCCTCGGAGGCGCTGATCAACGAGTTCGGGATGCGCTCCAGGCCGGCGTAGATGGGCAGGATCATGAACGGCAGCCAGAGGTAGCTCTCCACCAGCCAGACCGCGGTGGACCCATATCCCGGGCCGTTGAGCCCGATCGGGTCGAGGGCCCAGTTGATCACGCCTCCGGCCGAGAGCATCGTCTGCCAGGCATAGACCTTGACCAGGTAGAACGACCAGAGGGGCATCAGGATCGCCACCACGAGCGTCCCCTTCATCCGCGGGCTCGCGACCTTTGCCATGTAGAAGGCGATCGGAAACGCGAGCAGCGCGTCGGTGAGGGTGACGAGAGCCGCGATCAGGACTGTTCGCTGAGCGACGTCCCGGTAGACGGAATCGTCGATCAGCGTCTGAAAGTTGTCCGTGCTGAAGGTGTGGGAGATCTCACCGCTGAGCGCGTCGACGCTCCAGAACGCGGCGATGAGCATCACGCCCAGTGACCCGAGGTACAGGATCACCAGCCAGCCCAGCGGGCCGGCCAGCAGGCTGCCGACCTGCAGGCGGGGGCGGCCGTGGAAGAGGTCGGCGAGCCTGCGGCCCACCGACCTCCTGGGCTCTGACGCTAGGGCGTCAGCAGCCTCCACGGCTGAACTGCGTCATTTGGATTCGTCCATCACCCCTTGATCTGGGTCCAGGCCTGGAGCCAATCGTTGTAGTCCTTGCAGTCGTCACCGCTGCCGGCCTGGTCCGAATGCGCCTTCTGGTCGACCGTCGCGCAATCGCTCACCGGCGTGTTCCAGTAGTAGACGCGCTCCCAGAACGCGGGGTCTGCCGCGTGGTAGTTGTCGCAGAACTTCGGGTCTGGCGCCAACCCGATGTTCTTCGCAGCGGCGGTGAGCGTCGAGGTCTCGCACGACTTGCTCTGCGCCGGAGCCTCGCCGAACCACTGCGCGATCTCCGCGTTGACCTGGGGCGAGATCACCCAGTCCATCCACTTGTACATGCAATTCGGGTGCTCGGCCTGGGAGCTGATCATCCAGGTGTCAGACCACCCGGTCGCACCCTCATCCGGGACGAACCCCTGTGAGGCGGGGCTGGCGGCAACCGGCTGGCCGTCAGCCAGCAACGTGAAGTACTGGTACTGCCACGAGGTGCCCACCACGACGTCACCGTTCGTGTAGGACGTGATCTGCTTCAGCGCGTTGGTCCAATACTCGCCAACGTTCGGATGCTGCTGCTTGAGCAGGTCCACCGCGGCGTTGAACTGCTCCTCGTTGAGCTCGTACGGGTTCTCGATTCCGAGGTCGGGCTGGTGCGCCTTCAGGTACACGGCCGCGTCGGCGATGTAGATCGGATCGTCGTAGACGCTGATCTGGCCCTTGTAATTCGCGGCCTTGTTGGGATCGAGGATGACGTCCCAGGACTTCGGCCCCGGCGTGACGTCGTCGGTGTTCCAGACCAGCAGGTTGGCCCCACGCCCGTGCGGGATCCCGTAGTGGGTCCCGTCGAAGGTGTTGTAGGGCTGATCCTTGAGGTCATCGAACACCGTCTCGTAGTTCGGGACAAGGTCGACGTTGACGGGGTCGACGTCGCCGCCATCCACGAGGCGCGCCGATCCGTTGCCGGAAGCCGAGACGCCGTCGTACTGACCGGTCCGCATCAGCTGCACGGCCTCGTCCGAGGTATTGAAGACCTTGACGCTCGTCTGGCAGCCTGTTTGTTTCTCGAACGGCGTCACCCAGTCGACCTTCGAGGACGTGGAGCCATCTTCGACGTACCCCACCCAGGCGAGCAGGGCCAGCTTGCCCTCGCCCTTGCCGACGCTCTGAAGCTCCTCGCCACCGCCTCCGTTGTCATCGTCTCCGCAGCCGACGCCCACCATGGCCATGATCAGGCCGGCGGCGATCAGCCAAGCCACCCTTGCTGGATGGCGGTCGAGCCCTTCTCTCACTGGAACTCCTCTCTTCGTTTCTCATCCTGGACGGCCACCGCTTGCTCGGGTCGCCATCCGACCGTTACCTGCCGACCGCGCTGCCCGAGCGCCTCCGCGGAGGAGGTCTCGAGGTTCTGGCGGACGACCTGAAGCTCCCCGCCCTCATCGAGCTGAACCAGGTAGCGGGTGATCATTCCCGCGTAGGCCACGTCCCGGATCACGCCGCGCTCGGTGTGGAGTCCGTCCACCTTCTCAGTCGATTCGAGCAGCCTGATCTTCTCGGGCCTCACCGTGAACCGCCTGCCGTCCCGCTCGAGCAGGTTGGAGACCCCCACGAAGCCGGTCACGAACCGGGTCGCCGGCCGCTCGTAGATCTCGGCCGGCACTCCCACCTGCTCGATGCGCCCCTTGTTGAAAACTGCGATCCGGTCGCTCATGGTCAAGGCTTCGTCCTGGTCGTGGGTCACGTAGATGAAGGTGATCCGGACCTCGTTCTGAATTCCCTTCAGCTCGACCTGCATCTGCTCGCGCAGCTTCAGGTCGAGCGCTCCCAGCGGCTCGTCCAGGAGCAGCACCCTGGGGCGGTTGACTATCGCTCGCGCGAGCGCCACCCGCTGTCGCTGGCCCCCGGACAGCTCCCCCGGTTTCCGTGACCCGTAGCCCGAGAGCCGGACCATCTCCAGCGCCTGAGTGGCGCGGGTGGCGCGCTCAGAGCGGGCCACCTTACGGACCCGCATCCCGTACTCGACGTTCTCGGCCACCGTCATATGCGGGAACAGTGCGTAGTCCTGGAACACGGTGTTGACCTCGCGGTCGTACGGAGCGAGGCGGCTGACGTCTCGGCCGGCCAGCTCGACCGAGCCCGCGTCGGGCTCCTCGAAGCCGGCGATCATGCGGAGGGTGGTCGTCTTCCCGGACCCGGAGGGCCCCAGCAGGGTGAAGAACTCCCCGCGGGGAATCTCGAGGTCGACTCCGGCGACGGCGACAACCTCGCCATAGGTCTTGCGCACGCCGGAGAGGCGGACGTCTGGTGGCTCGGAAGAGGATTTCTCGGACGGCGCGGCAGGCTCGGAGGGCTGCTCACTCCCCCGGTCGTCAACGGTGATGGCTGCAGTGTCCTCCACGTGCACGACGCGGCAACAGCCGCGCCCCACGGAAGCTATAGCAAGACCACGATGGCATGCGGCCCACCGTGGACAATGCTCAGCCGCTTCCCTTGCCGATCAGGCGCGCCCACCCAGATGGAAAGCCCCGGCCCGGGGGCCGGGGCTTTCGCGCTTTGTCCCGAATCGAATGCCGCCCGAGGTAGGGAGGCGGCTCCTGTGGAGGGCCGGCCTAGAAGCGACCCTTGTGACGTTTCTTGTAGCCCGAGCTCGGGCGCATCTCCCTGCTCCAGCCGGGGCCACTGCCCTTGGTCATCGAGGTGTCGAATCGCAGCCCGGCGACGGTCATGTAGGCGTGACCAGCGTTGGCGAAGACCGTGATCCACTTGCCCCTGTGTCCGTGGCCCCAATGCATCAGATCGCCGGATGCCATCGGGCGGCGGAGGAGGCGGCCGCCGTGCAGGGCGTAGCTGACCGAGCCGGAGCAGTCGTAGCACTTGGACTTGAAGCTGGCGTGGCCGCCGCCATAGCAGTAGTCGGTCCCCTTGGCGATCCGGTTGGCGGCGTCGATGACGCGCACCACGCGGGCGGGGGCGTTCGACGGCGCGATCGCCTTCCCGTGGACCAGCTTGGCCTTCCCGGGCCGGGCCTGCGAGCTCGAAGTGCCCGTGCCCCCGTCGCCGGCCTGGGCGAGGGTGGCAGGCACCAACGCGAGCGCCGCGATGACGGCGAGCGTCGCCTTGAGCTTCGTGTGAGCGCGAGCCTTCTCGTGGGTAGGCACGAACCAGTCTCCTTCGTCGGCCTACGGGGTTAGCTGTCGGGCTGGCGCTAAAGGAGCCTGCGCCCCCACCGAAGGTGGGTTAGCCCCATTCGTTGGTTTCCCCGCTCCCCGCCCAAAGGTCGGGCGGGAACTCGGCCTACCGGCTAAGAATTTCGCGGCAGGCTACAGCATTCGCTAGACGTTTGCAGACACCTTCTTAATATTTGTGCCTTGACGCGCGTCGTCGCGGTGCGTGGGACCTCAGCTCGCGGCCGAGGTCCGATGCGCGGGGTTCGCCTCCGCCCAGTCGATGATGCGGTGGGAGTCCGCGATCACCTCGCCCTGATCGGTGACCAGGACGGGCACGGCTCGCTGCCCTGAGAGCTCCTCGACCTCCTTGCGCCCCTGGGTCACCAGGTGCATGAAGCGCGGCCCGATGCCGAGCCCCCGGACCTTGACCACCTCCGGGTCGTGGCCCGCCATCTTCAGGGCCTGGTAGGCGTTGTGGCACGGATGGCCACCCGGGCGAATGGTCTGGAAGGTGCCCCAGCAGACGTAGAGCCTCACGGCCGGGCAGCCTATCCGTTAGCTTCACCACGTGGAGCTTTCCGGCAAGAGGGTTCTCCTCACCGGGGCCACCGGTGGCCTCGGGCAGGCGATCGGCGGCGCACTTGCCCGGCGAGGGGTCACGCTCGTGCTCAGCGCTCGCAAGCCGGAGGCTCTGCGGGAGCTGGCCGAGTCGCTGCCGGGCGAGCACGAGATCGCCCCAGCTGATCTCGCCGAGGAGGGAGCCGCGGAGCGGCTGGCGGCCGACGCCGGCGAAATCGATTGCCTGGTGGCGAATGCCGGCCTGCCAGGCACGGGAAGGGTTGAGAGCTTCTCGCCTCAGGAGGTGACGCGGGCGCTGCGGGTGAACCTCGAGGCGCCCATCATCCTCGCGCGGGAGCTCGCCCCGGGGATGAGCGAGCGTGGGAACGGGCACCTCGTGTTCGTCTCCTCACTGGCCGGCAAGGCTCCCAGCCCACGATCGTCCGTCTACTGCGGGACCAAGTTCGGGTTGCGCGGCTTCGCGCTCAGCCTGCGCGCCGACCTGGCCCGCACCGGGGTGGGCGTCTCGCTCGTGCTCCCGGGGTTCATCCGCGAGGCGGGGATGTTCGCCGCCTCCGGGGCCAAGCCTCCGCCCGGGCTAGGCACCTCCACCCCCGAGGAAGTCGCCGCCGCAGTGGTCAAGGCGATCGAGCGCGACAAGATGGAGGTCACCGTGGCCCCGCTGCGTCAGCGGGCACTGGCCCACCTCGGGCTCGCCAGCCCACGGGTCGCGATGCGCGCGATCACTGGCGGGACCGCAAGAAAGACCGCTGATCGGGTAGCGGAGGGACAGGCGAGCAAGCGTTAGATCCAGAGGTGACGGCGTGAGCAAGGACAGCTTCGGCGCCCGCGACACCCTCGAGGTGTCGGGCCGCGAGTACGAGATCTTCAGGCTCGATGCGCTGCAGGCCTCCTACGACGTCGCCCGCCTTCCGTACTCGCTGAAGGTGCTGCTCGAGAACTCCCTGCGCCTCGAGGACGGAGAGTCGGTGACTCGCTCGAACATCGAGGCGATCGCCACCTGGGACGCGACGGCCGAGCCGGCCACGGAGATCCCCTTCCAGCCGGCGCGGGTGCTCATGCAGGACTTCACCGGCGTGCCGGCGCTGGTCGACCTCGCGGCGATGCGCGATGCGATGGAGGAGCTCGGCGGCGACGCGCAGGCGATCGACCCCCTGGTCCCGGTCGACCTCGTCATCGACCATTCGGTGCAGGTCGACGCGTTCGGAACCGCGCGCGCCTTCGACATCAACGCCGATCGCGACTACGAGCGCAACGGGGAGCGGTACGCGTTTCTGCGCTGGGGGCAACAGGCGTTCGACAACCTGCGGGTGGTTCCCCCGGCCACCGGGATCTGCCACCAGGTGAACCTCGAGTACCTGGGCCAGGTGGTCTTCGTTCAGTCGGAACGCGAGGGGGGCGGAGCCCCGCTTGCCTATCCCGACACGCTCGTGGGCACGGACTCCCACACGACCATGATCAACGGGCTCGGGGTGCTGGGCTGGGGCGTCGGGGGGATCGAGGCCGAAGCGGCGATGCTCGGGCAGCCGATCTCGATGCTGCTCCCGCAGGTGGTCGGCTTCAGGCTGGACGGTGAGCTCTCCGAGGGCGCCACCGCGACCGATCTCGTGCTGACCGTGACCGAGATGCTCCGCGAACGAGGCGTGGTCGGCAAGTTCGTCGAGTTCTTCGGACCGGGGCTGCGAACGCTGGGGCTCGCCGACCGGGCGACGATCGGCAACATGTCACCCGAGTTCGGCTCGACCTGCGCGATCTTCCCGGTCGACTCCGAGACGCTCCGCTACCTCGAGTTCACCGGTCGACCCACGGAGCTGATCGAGCTCGTCGACGCCTATGCACGCCGGCAGGGCCTCTTCCACACCGAGGACTCCGAGGAGCCGACCTTCTCCGAGACGCTCGAGCTCGAGCTTGGCGAGGTGGTGCCGAGCATCGCCGGTCCGAAGCGTCCGCAGGATCGGATCGCCGTGGCGGAGGCGAAGCCGGCGTTCATCGAGTCGCTGCGCGAGTTCAGCCCTGAGGTCGTCGAGGAGATCGGTAACCATCACGACGACGCCGTGGCCGGCTCTTTTCCGGCCTCCGATCCGCCTGGCGACGACCACAACGACGAGCGCGGCAGGCCCCGCCGGGCGGCTGGGGCGGCGACCGCCGAGCGGAAGGCCAACCCGGTCACGGCTACGCTCGAGGACGGGACGGAGGTGGAGCTCGATCACGGCCGGGTGGTGATCGCCGCGATCACGAGCTGCACCAACACCTCGAATCCCTCGGTGATGCTCGCCGCGGGGCTCCTGGCGCGCAACGCGGTGGAGCGCGGGCTCGACGTCAAGCCCTGGGTGAAGACCTCGCTGGCACCCGGTTCAACGGTGGTCACCGACTACCTCGAGCGCGCCGGCCTCACCGAATATCTCGACAAGCTCAAGTTCAACCTGGTCGGCTACGGCTGCACAACCTGCATCGGCAACTCCGGCCCCCTTCCCTCCGAGATCTCGGCCGCCGTCGAGGAGAACGGGCTCGTGGTCTGCGCGGTGCTGTCCGGCAATCGCAACTTCGAGGCACGTATCAACCCTGATGTGAGGGCGAACTACCTCGCCTCGCCCCCGCTTTGCGTCGCCTACGCCCTGGCGGGGCGGATGGACATCGACATCCTCTCGGAGCCGCTCGGCGAGGGCTCGGACGGTGAGCCGGTCTACCTGCGCGATCTGTGGCCGCAGAGCGAGGAGATCAAGCAGACCGTTGAGCGCGCGATCCGCTCCGACATGTTCACCAAGGGCTACGCGGATGTATTCACGGGCGACGACCGTTGGCGCTCGCTCGAGATCCCCGCGGGCGACCGCTACGAGTGGACCGACTCCACCTACGTGCGCAAGCCGCCGTTCTTCGAGGGCATCGCCCCCGAGCCGCAGCCGCCCGAACCGATCGAGGGCACTCGGGTGCTGGCCGTGCTCGGGGACAGCGTGACCACCGACCACATCTCGCCGGCGGGCGCCATCAAGCGGGACAGCCCCGCCGGGATGTGGCTGATGGACCATGGCACGGAAGTCCGCGATTTCAACTCCTACGGCTCGCGACGCGGCAACCACGAGGTGATGATCCGCGGCACCTTCGCGAACGTACGGCTCCGCAACCAGCTGGTCCAGCGCGAAGGCGGCTTCACTCGCCACTTTCCGGATGGCGAGGAGATGACGATCTACGACGCGGCGATGCGGTATGCGGGCGACGGGGTGCAGCTGGTGGTCCTGGCGGGCAAGGAGTACGGATCCGGCTCGTCGCGCGATTGGGCGGCCAAGGGCACGGCGCTGCTAGGGGTGCGGGCGGTGATCGCGCAGAGCTACGAGCGCATCCACCGCTCGAACCTGATCGGGATGGGGGTCCTGCCGCTTCAGTTCCCGGACGGCGAGAGCGTCGACTCGCTGGGCCTGACCGGCGAGGAGGTGTTCGATGTGGATGGCCTCGACGAGGTGCTCGCCACGGCGGACGCCGCGACCCGCAAGGTGGTCGTCAGGGCTGCGCGGGACGGCGCGGATCCCGTGGAGTTTCAGGCCCGGGTGCGGCTGGACACGCCGAACGAGGTGGGTTATTACCGGCACGGCGGCATCCTGCAACGAGTTTTGCGGGACCTTCGTTGACGGTCCCGTAGCTGATCCGTGCCTGTGTACCTGCAAATTGGTCACTTTTTCTATTGACTTTGCATGCCGGAATGCATCAGAATGCAGGGTGACTGACGAATCGGGCACACTTACAGAGCAGGCAGTACTTTTAGAGCTCGTCCCCGGCCAGTCCCGCCTCCGGGGGCGATCGCGTCGGCATCCCTCCCTGGCTACCGACGCGCAGGCGTGGGCGCGGGCTGTGTGGACCCCCTGCCTCCCACAGCCCCGCCCCGCCATGTTCAGGGCGCCGGGCTGCATTTGGCGCCGTCTACTGGCGACTTTATGGCGCTATGCGCCACAAACTCGCCAACGGGGCGGAGTTCTCAGGGGTGTAGTCCGGGCTAGGCGCGGCGCCTGCGCTCGATGACCTCGATCCCGATCACGCTGCCCAGGGGGCCGACCGGCGTCAGGGTGGCGGCGAGCAACGTGTAAGGGGCCTCATGCCGGAGGATCGCGACCCAGATCAGGATGCAGAGCGCGATGTAGCCGATCCCGTGCGTGAGGCCGAAGATGAAGGTCTCGCGGTCCAAGCCGGGAGCCAGCCAGACGACGATCAGCACCGCGAAGATCGCCAGCTCGAGCCAGCTCGCGCGCTTCACCCACGGCCACAGCGAACCGGGAGCCGGCCGCCGCAGCGGTTCGGGCCGATCGGCAAGGGTCGCCTGCTCCGCACTGGCCGGGCTCACCAGCCGAGATTAGCCGGCGCTGTCGCGGCGGGTCTACCCCGCGTACAAGCGAGCGGGGCAAAGATTGGACACGAGTCCATATGCGATCGCTACAGCGGGCGCGAAACTGATCGCATGAGAGCCACCAACAGCACATCCACGATGGGCCTGCCGGCCGAGGTCGGTGGGCACGAGCCGCGGCGGTTGGTCGGGTTCGAGCGCCAGTACCGTTGCTCCGCCGGCCACGAGCATTGCTCCTGGGCGCGACTTCGGACGTGTCCGGGGTGCGGCGAGGCGCTGACGGTCGCGGTCATCCAGCGGGCCGCACTGGCGCCGGCCTGCTGAGCTCAGGCTTCGTCTGGTCCGGACCAGTCGAACGGAAAGTGCTTGCTGGAGCGGCCGGGCCAGCTCCACTTGAAGCCGAAGGCCTCCACCTCGTCCTCCGTGGCCGTGGCCCAGGTCGCGATCTGTCCAGGGCCGACCTCTGCGCCGGGAGGGTTGTGGAGCTGGACCCGCGCTCCCTCCGGGGCCGTCGGGCCGGTCAGCGCCTGGGCGCCCCCCTTCGCCTTCCCGGGAACCTCCACCCGCCAGTGGGCGAGATCGTCGGCGATCTCGAAGTCGATCGGGGCGAACTCGATCCCGCGCATCTCCTCGATCAGCTGCGCGAAGCCGGCGGGCCAGCCGCCGGCCTCACCGCTCCAGATCGACTGAATGGCCTCGCGCTGACCGTCGTCGGCTCGCTCGTCGATGAAGAACCCCATCGCGGAGTTGATGGCCTCGCCGGTCCAGATGTTCCCTTCAAAGCTGCCGATTCCCACTACGTTGAGCGCGTCGAGCGGGACGTCGCCGTAGTTTCCCTCGCGGATGTGCCAGGCGAGGATGCCGTTGCACTCCCCGTCGTCCGGGGCCTGGGCGAAAGTGCAGCCACAGGGGACGCGGCACCTGCAGACGTCGAACCAGTCGCCGCTGAGTCGCCAGCTCGGAACCTCGGCCATCGCTTCCTCCTCGAGTTGGATTCGGCCAGGATCCTTTCATGCGCCAAAGGGCCGATCAAGTGTGCGTGAGGGGTACGGTCGATCACC
Source organism: Solirubrobacterales bacterium (assembly GCA_035573435.1). Classification (GTDB taxonomy): domain Bacteria; phylum Actinomycetota; class Thermoleophilia; order Solirubrobacterales; family 70-9; genus AC-56. The sequence continues at coordinate 13,331 of DATMZR010000004.1, read as the reverse complement.
CCGAAACGGCTCGGCGATATCGTCCTCTGCGTCCCACTCCCTAGGAGGCGAAATGGCCTGGAGGCTGGAAGGTTCGTATTTCGAGACGTGCTCATGCGACGTGGTCTGCCCGTGCACCGCGTCGATGTCGCTCGGCGCAACGAAGGACCGCTGCAACGTCGTGCTGGTGTTCCGCATCAAGAACGGCGAGGTGGACGGCACCGACGTCAGTGGCCTCACCGTCGCTGCGGTCGCCGATACCCCGAAGGTGATGACGGAGGGCAACTGGCGCCTTGGCGTCGTGATCGACAGCGCCGCCTCCGACGAGCAGGCGGAGAAGCTGGGCGCAGTGTTCTCGGGGGCGCTTGGGGGCCCAATGGAGTCCCTTGGGCCACTGGTGGGCGAGAACCTGGGAGTGGAGCGCCTGCCGATCGAGATTCAGGAGGATGGCCTCAAGCATTCGGTGCGGATTGGGGACGCGGTCGACTTCGAGATCGAGGACGTGGTGCCCTTCGGCGTGGAGACCGGCGAGCCGGCGAAGATCACCGGGATCTTCCATCCGGCCGGTTCCGAGCTGACCGTTGCGCGAGCAACGCGCTCTGCGATCGACGCCTTCGGCATCTCCTACGACGCCAAGGCGGCCTTCTCCAGGTCGCAGTTCTCCTGGGCGGCCTGATTAAGTCAGCGCGGTGAGCACGATCCGCTCCTGTTCGGAGCGGTGGGCGCCGGGATAGCCCTCGCTCGGGCTGGCCCGCTGCGGCCGGCCCACGTAGCGGAACTCCACCTCGTTCGGGACGAGCTCCGGCATTCGCCGGGTCATCACCTTCCAGGCCCCCATGTTCTGGGGCTCCTCCTGCGCCCAGACGATCTCCTTCAACTTGGGATAGCCGGCGATCAGCTTGCGGATCTGGTCCTTCGCAAAGGGATAGAGCAGCTCGACGCGGGCGATCGCCACCGACGCGGCGTCCTCGCGGCGCTCGTGGCCGTCGATGTCGAAATAGACCTTGCCGCTGCAAAGCACGAGCCGCTCGACCTGGTCCTTGCGGTCGGCGGCGCGCGGGTCGTCCAGCACGAACTGGAATCCCCCGGAGGTGAGGTCGGCCAGCCGCGAGGCCGCATCCTTGTGGCGCAGCAGGCCCTTGGGGGTGAACACGACCAGCGGCCGCGCCTTGCTGAGCCGGCCCTGGCGGCGCAGCAGGTGGAAGTACTGGGCTGCGGTGGTCGGATTCGCAAGCCGCAGGTTTCCCTCGGCAGCCAGCGCGATGAAGCGCTCGATCCTTGCGCTGGAGTGCTCGGGCCCCGACCCCTCGTAGCCGTGCGGCAGCAGCAGTGTCAGCCGCGTTGTTTGGCCCCACTTCGCCTCGCCGGAGGCGATGAAGCTGTCGATGATCACCTGCGCGGCATTGCCGAAGTCGCCGAACTGCGCCTCCCACAGCACCAGGCTCGAGGGTGAGGCTGCCGAGTATCCGTATTCGAAGCCGAGGCACGCGGCTTCCGACAGCGGGCTGTTGTGGAGCTCGAAGGGCGCTAGCGCGCCGGACAGGTTCTGAATCGGCACGTACTTGAGGCCCGTTTTCTCGTCGTACAGGGCCAGGTGACGGTGCGAGAAGGTGCCGCGCTCGGTGTCCTGGCCGGTGAGGCGGATGTGGGTGCCCTCGGTCAACAGCGATGCGAAGGCGAGCGCCTCGGCATGGCCGAATTCGATCGGCCCCTCGTCGAGCACCTCGAGCCGGCGCAGCAGCGGCTTTCGAAGCTTGCGGTGGATCGTGAAGCTCTCCGGCACCCGGAGCAGCTCCTCGTTCAGGGATCGCAGGCGCTCCTCGGAGACGGAGGTTTCGACCTCGGGGCTCTTGGTGCGGTCGAGCTCGTGCGTGCCGATCTGGGTGGAGGTCGGGTCCTCGTACTCGCCCGCCAGCATCTTGCGCTTCAGCTCCTTGTGGAGCCGCTGCAGCTCTTCGCGGCGATTCCTGCCGTTTGCTTCGACCTCCTCCGGGGTGACGACCCCTTCCTTCACCAGTTGGTCCGCATAGATCTGGGAAACGGGCGGATGGCTCTTGATCTGCGCCGCCATCGTGGGCTGGGTGTAGGCGGGCTCGTCGGTCTCGTTATGCCCGTAGCGGCGGTAGCCGATCAGGTCGATGACCACGTCCCGGCCCCAGCGTTCCCGGTAGGCCATGGCGAGGCGGATCGCCGCGACGCAGCCCTCGACGTCGTCGGCGTTCACGTGGACGATGGGCATGTTGAAGCCCTTGGCGAGGTCGCTGGCGTAGGGCGTGGATCGTGCGTCCTCGGGATCGGTGGTGAAGCCCACCTGGTTGTCGGTGATGATGTGGACGGTGCCCCCGGTCGAGTAGCCGGCGAGGGACTGGAGATTGAGCGTCTCGGCCACCACTCCCTGTCCGGGGAAGGCCGCGTCGCCGTGCAGCAGCAGCGGAACCGCCACGGCGGGCGTGTGCTCGAGCTGAGGGCCGGCGTGGGAGGTCTGCTCAAGCCGGGCGGCCCCGGTCACCACCGGGTCCACGAACTCGAGGTGGCTGGGGTTCGGATAGAGGCGAACCTTTGCCTGGTCGCCGTCGCGGGTGGTGAACATTCCCTCGGCGCCGTAGTGGTACTTGACGTCGCCGGTGCCGGAATGGGGAATCGCGGCGATGGCCTTGACCTGCTCGAGGGCCTTCGCTCCCTCGAACTCGGCCAGGATCGACGCCTCGGGGCGACCCAGGTTGTGGGCCAGAACGCTCAGCCGCCCGCGGTGCGCCATCCCAAGCACGATCTCCTCCGCGCCGCCGCGCCTCCCGAGCGTCACCAGCTCGTCGATCATGGGCACCACGGCGTCGAGGCCCTCGATCGAGAACACCTTCTGGCCCAGGTAGGCCTTCTGGATGAACCGCTCGAACTCGAAGACCTGGACAAGGCGAAAGAGCAGGGCGCGCTTCTCCTCGGCGTCGAGCGGACGACGATGGGCGCCCGTCTCAATCATCTCTCGCAGCCACATACGCTGCTGGTGCGAGGAGAGGTGCTCGATCTGATACGCGATCGTGCCGCAGTACGCCTCGCGCATCCGGGGCAGCGCTTCGAGCAGCGTCTCGCCCTCGACCCCGATCCGCAGGATCGAGGCCGGAATCTTGCCCATCAGCTCCGGTGTCAGGTTGAGGTTCTCGGGCTCGATCGCGGGATCGCCGGCAGGCTCGGTGCCCAACGGGTCGAGGTGCGCCGCCAGGTGCCCGTGCGTACGGTAGGCCTTGAGCAGCGAGGTTGCCGCCTGCACACCCTGGAGCAGCTCGGTGTCGGGCGGCACCGCGGTCGGCGCCGCGGGCGCTTCGCTTGGGGCCAGTGGCGATGCCGAGGCGGAGGCCGGGTAGGCCTTGGCAGTCACGGTGGGGGAGAGCCCGAGCGATTCGGCAACCGACTCGTAGAAGCCATCCTCGCCCTGCAGCAGCTCGTCGATGCGCCGCAGGAAGGATCCCGACTCGGCTCCCTGGATGATGCGATGGTCGTACGTCGACGTCATCGTCATCACCTTCGAGATGCCGAGCGCCTTGATCCTCTCTGCCGGGGCGTGGGCCCATTCGACCGGGTAGGCGATGGAGCCTGTGGCGACGATCGTCCCCTGGCCGTTCAACAGGCGTGGAACCGATGCCACCGTGCCGAGGCCGCCGGGGTTGGTCAGGGTCACGTTTGTCCCCTGGAAATCGTCGGCCGTCAGCTTGTTCTCGCGCGTCTTGGTGATCAGCTCCTCGTAACGGCCGTGGAAGGAGGCGAACTCGAGGGAGCCTGCTCCCTTGATGCACGGGACCATGAGGCTTCGCGCCCCTTTGCGCTCGACGTCGACGGCGATCCCCAGGTTGACGCCGCCCGGCTCGACGACCTGCGGCTTGCCGTCCCGCTCCTCGTAGACGCGCGCCATCACCGGCCAATCCTTCGCGGCCTCGACGATTGCCCAGGCGACCAGATGAGTGAACGAGACCTTCATGCCGCGGTCCTTGAGGACCCCGTTGAGGGCCTTCCGCTTTGCATCGAGGACGTCCACCGGAAGCGTCCGGAACGAGGTCGCCGTGGGCATCGAGCGGCTCTCGTTCATCGCCTTGGCCAGCGTCGCGGCCGGACCTCGCAGGGGCTTCGCCTCGCCTGGCGCCACCCGCGCCGGCGCCGCAGCGCCGTCGCCCGCGCCGTCGGTGGCGGCCAGCACGTCGGCCTTGGTGACCTTGCCGCCCGGCCCGGACCCCTCGAGGCTGCTCAGATCGATGCCCTTCGCCTTCGCGATGCGCCGGGCCACCGGCGACACCAATCCGCCGGAAGCCTCGGCTTCGCTTCCGTTTCCGGCGGGCTTGGGCGCGGGCGTGGCGGCAGGTTCAACGTCTTGCACCGCGGCTTGGCCGCTAGGGCGACCGTCGCCGCCTTGGGCCGCCGACAGCTCCGCGAGAACCTGGCCCACCTTCACGGTCTCGTCGGGCTGGGCGAGGATCTTGGTGATCGTCCCGCTCGCCGGGGCGGGCACCTCGGCATCGACCTTGTCGGTCGAGACCTCGACCACGGTGTCGCCCTCTTCGACGAAATCCCCCTCGCTCTTGTGCCACTCGAGGATGGTGCCCTCGGTCACCGACTCTCCCATCTCGGGCATTCGGACTTCAACCGCCGACCCCTCGGCCAAAGTGGCATCCGTGCCGGCCTCGGAGTCGGCGGGTTGCAACGCGGGCGGGGCGGCAGGTTCACTCGCCTGCACCGCGACTTCGTCGCTAGCCCGGGCGGGCGCATCTTCGGCCCTGTCGGTCGGGGCCTCCGCGCTCGCGCCGTCTCCGGACGGTTTGGCGGTCGGGTCGAGCTCGGCGAGCGCTCCGCCGACCTCGATCGTCTCGTCCACGCCCTTGAGGATCTTGGTAATCGTGCCGCTCGCCGGGGCGGGCACCTCGGCGTCGACCTTGTCGGTCGAGACCTCGACCACCGTCTCACCCTCCTCGACGAACTCCCCTTCCTGCTTGTGCCATTCGAGCACGGTGCCCTCGGTCACCGATTCCCCCATCTGGGGCATCTCGATCTCGACGATCCCCGAGTTCGCCATCCTCTGCTCAGTCTAGTAGCGGCCGCTCCCTACGGTGGAACGTTTGGGCCAGGCTTCCGGCCGAATAGTTCAGGCCACGCGGGCGACGAGGTAGACCTCGTTGGACATCGTGTCGTAGACGTCCTCTCGCACGAAGTCGCGCGCGGTGGCCACGTGGTCGCAGAAGCCGCACGCCAGGTCCCGTCCAGCGGGGAACTGCCCGCCGATCGCCAGCGGAAGCGCACACCGTGGGCAGACAAGCGCCCCATGAGCCAGCACCTGCATGCCGTCCCGAAGCAGCCGCCGCTCCGCGCTCGGCGCGGAGCCGTCAACCCGGCCGAGCTTGGTGTTCGGATGGCCGGGGTCGCCGGGGTCGATCGGCAGCGGACTAATGGGCATCAGTGATGCTGGCGCCGAGCCGTACGGCGAGGTGACTGGCTGGTGATCATGATGTCAGTGTAGGGTCGTGCTGAGGGACGTGGAGGAGAAGACATGAGCTACTTCGTCACCGGCGCCACGGGCTTCATCGGTCGCAACCTCGTCGAGCTGCTGCTGGAGCGCGAGGGAACCATCTACGTGCTGGTGCGCGAGGGCTCCAAGGGCCGCCTGCAGGAGCTGCGAAGCCGCTGGGACACGGACGATCAGCGGGTAGTCGGGATCCCCGGCGACCTCTCCCAGCCGCGGCTCGGGGTCTCCGAGGCGAACCTCGAGCGCCTCACCGGCGAGGTCGACCATCTCTTCCACCTGGCGGCGATCTACGACATGACCGCCGACGCCGAGAGCCAACGCGTCGCCAATGTGGAGGGAACGCGTCACATGGTCGAGCTCGCCGAGGCGGTGGAGGCCGGCCGTGTCCACATGGTCAGCTCCATCGCAGCCGCGGGCCTCTACAAGGGGACCTGGCGGGAGGACATGTTCGAGGAGGCCGAGAACCTCGACACCAATCCCTACTTCAGGACCAAACACGACTCCGAGGCTGTTGTCCGAACCGAGTGCTCCAGGCCGTGGCGGGTCTACCGGCCGGGGATCGTCGTGGGTCACTCGGAGACGGGCGAGATGGACAAGATCGACGGCCCCTATTACTTCTTCAAGCTGATCCGCCGCCTGCGCAACGCAGTCCCCCAGTGGATACCGATGGTGGGTGTCGAGGGGAGGGAGATCAACCTGGTTCCCGTGGACTTCGTCGCCCGGGCGATGGACCACATCGCCCACCGGGACGAGGGAGACGGCCAGGCCTTCCATCTCACCGATCCAAACCCGAAGACTGCCGGCGAGGTGATCGACATCTTCGCGCGCGCCGCACACGCCCCGCAGTCGTCCTTACGGGTCCCGCCCGCCGCGGTCGAAGCCATCGCGCCTCTGCTCAAGGGCCTGGTGATGGTGCCGCCGGCCGGGATTGCGGCCGACAGCATCCTGGCGGACTTCGGTATCCCACGCTCGGTCCTCACCTACGTCAATTACCCGACCAGCTTCGACAGCCGCCAGGCGCAGGCGGCGCTGAGCGGGACCGACATCAGGGTGCCGCCGCTTCAGGCGTACGCCGACAAGCTCTGGGACTACTGGGAGCGCCACCTCGACCCGGACCTGTTCCGCGACCGCACGCTGGTCGGAGCCGTCCGCGGAAGAGCGGGCGCCGTGGGTGGGGCGACCCAGATCATCGAGCAGCAGATCCCGGACGAGCTGCTACGGCTCGCGCGGCGTGTCCTGGGCACGGTGTCCCTCGAACAGGCCGTCCGGGGACGGATTGTCCTGGTCACTGGGGCGTCGTCGGGAATCGGTCGCTCAGCGGCGTTGAAGATCGCCGACGCCGGCGGCATCGTTCTGCTCGTCGCCCGCACTCCCGAGAAGCTCGAAGAGACCAAGACTCAGATCGAAACCAACGGCGGCGTTGCGCACATTCACCGTTGTGACCTATCCGACATGGACGACGTCGACCGGATGGCCGACGAGGTCCTTGCGCAGCACGGCCACGTGGACATCCTGGTCAACAACGCCGGCCGCTCGATCCGCCGCTCGATCGCCCTCTCGTATGACCGCTTCCACGACTTCGAGCGCACGATGCAGCTCAATTACTTCGGCGCCGTGAAGCTGATCCTGAGGTTCCTGCCGCTGATGCGCGAGCGGCGCTCAGGCCAAATCGTGGACATCAGCTCCATCGGCGTGCAGACCAACACGCCGCGCTTCTCGGCCTACGTCGCATCGAAGGCGGCGCTGGACGCCTTCTCGCGCTGCGTCGCCTCCGAGATCGTGGACGAGGGCGTGGCGATCACCACCATCAACATGCCCCTTGTCCGCACTCCGATGATCAAGCCGACGAAGATGTACGACCGCTTCCCCACCATCACGCCCGACCGGGCGGCCGACATGATCTGCGAGGCGATCATCCACAGGCCGAAGCGGATCGCGACTCCGCTCGGGACGCTCGGCCAGATCCTCTACGCAATCAACCCGAAGTCCATGGACTACATCCTCAACAGCGCCTACAAGCTGTTCCCCGACTCGCAGGCAGCGCGAGGCGAGAAAGCTGAGGCACCCGGGAGGCCGGCGACCAACGAGGAGGCGTCCAGGGAGCAGGTCGCCTTCGCATACCTGATGCGGGGCGTTCACTGGTAGACGCAGCGACCCGCCGGCGAAAGCACTGGGGCTGGGGCTTCGAGGACCAGGCCCTGACCCGCGACCAGCTCGAGGCGGCCGCGCCGGACATCCGCGAACGGCTGGGCTTCGGTGCCGCCGAGGCCGAGCAGCCGGTGCCACTCGAGGCAATCGAGCTGGCGCAGCCCCGGGTCGAGCCGCCCCCGTCGCTGTCTCACCTCTGTCGCTCCGATCCCTACGAGCGGGTCTCGCACGCGCTCGGCAGGGCCTACCGGGACGTCGTGCGCGGTTTCCGGGGCTTGATCGAGGATCCGCCGGATCTGGTGGCGCACCCCGGCGATGAGCGCGAGGTCGAAGCGGTGCTCGCCTGGTGTGCGGAGGAGCGCCTCGCCGCGATTCCCTACGGAGGCGGCACGAGCGTGGTCGGTGGCGTCGAGCCTCGAATCGGCGACGCCTACGCCGGGGTGGTGACGGTCGACTTGCGTCGTATGGACCGCGTGCTCGAGGTCGACGACATCTCCCAGGCGGCGCTGATCCAGGCCGGCGCCACGGGGCCGGTGCTCGAGGACCAGCTCCGGGAGCAGGGCCTGACGCTTCGCCATTTCCCGCAGTCGTTCGAGTTCTCCACCCTTGGCGGCTGGATCGCGACGCGCGCCGGCGGTCACTTCGCGACCCTCTACACCCACATCGATGACCTGGTCGAGTCGGTGCGGGCGGTCACCCCCAGCGGCCTCTGGCAGAGCCGACGCCTTCCCGGGTCGGGCGCCGGGCCCAGTCCCGATCGGCTCCTGCTCGGCTCGGAGGGAATTCTCGGTGTGATCACGGAGGCCTGGGTGCGGGTCCGGGAGCGCCCCCGCTGGAAGGTCTCACGCGGGGTTGCATTCGAGTCCTTCGCGAGCGGCGCGGAGGCGGTGCGGGAGCTGGCGCAGTCCGGGCTCAATCCTTCCAACTGCCGTCTCCTCGACCCGGCGGAGTCCGAGCTCACTCACGCCGGGCCGGCGGGGAAGGCCCTGCTCGTGCTCGGCTTCGAGTCGGCGCACCACCCGGTGGAGGAGCCCATGCGGATCGCACTCGACGCCGCCCGGGACCACGGCGGGCAGGTGGGCGAGGCCTCGCCCTCGAGGCCGGAGGCCGCCGACGCGGTCGGGGCATGGCGCCACGCCTTTCTCGCGGCGCCGTACCTGCGCGACACGTTCGTCGCCTGTGGCGTGCTCTCCGACACCTTCGAGACGGCGATCACCTGGGAGCGCTTCGGCGCGTTCCACGACGCCGTCATGGAGACCGCCCGCGGCGCCATCGCCGAGGTCTGTGGGGCACCCCCGAACGGCTCTGGTTCACCGCGGCTGACCTGCCGCTTCACCCACGTGTACCCCGACGGCCCCGCCCCCTACTACACCGTGATCTGCCCCGCGGTCCGCGGCGGGGAGGTGGAGCAGTGGGACGAGGTGAAGGCGGCCGTCTCGGAGGCCGTAATCGAGGCGGGAGGCACGATCACGCACCACCACGCGGTTGGCCGCGACCACCGCCCGTGGTACGACCGGCAGCGCCCGGATCCGTTCGCGGAGGGTCTGCGCGCCGCGAAGCGCGCGGTGGACCCGGCGGGCGTACTGAACCCCGGGGTCCTCCTGGACCCCTAACCTTGTGAGCATGGAAACGGTGACCGAGGAGCGGCCGCCCGTTTCCGGTGTGCCCGCGTCAGCCACCGCTCCGGTCGCCAGGTCGAAGCCGCACGCGCTGCTGGTCGCGATGCGCCCGCAGGAGTGGATCAAGAACCTGCTCGTGTTCGCGGGCCTGCTGTTCTCGGGCAAGCTCGATGAGGGGGCCCAGGTCCTCGATGCCACGCTCGCCTTCACCGCCTTCTGCGCGATCTCGAGCGCCGGCTACCTGTTCAACGATCTCCGAGACCGGGCGCATGACCGGCAGCACCCGGAGAAGCGCCTTCGCCCGATCGCCAGCGGGGCACTCCCAGTCGCGACCGCCTGGGCTTGGGCGATCGTCCTGGCGGTGATCGGCGTCGGGGTGGCGCTGATCGGGGTCTCGCCCGAGGTCGCCGGGCTCGTGGCTCTGTATGGCGTGATCACCGCCGCCTACTCGCTGGTCCTCAAGCGACTCGTGATCCTCGACGTGATGACGATCGCGTCGCTGTTCCTCCTCCGGGTGGTGGGCGGCGCGGTTGCGGTCGAGGCCGAAGCCTCGGAGTGGCTGCTCCTCTGCACAGCGATGCTCGCCCTCTTCCTGGGCTTCACCAAACGCCGCCAGGAGGCGATGTCGGAGCAATCCGTGGCCGCTTCCTCATCAGCAGCGACCGCGGCGCGGTCCCCGGTCACGCGGCCCGTGCTGGAGCACTATTCGCTCGCCTTCCTCGATCAGATGGTGGCGATGGTGACCGCGGCAGCGATCATGAGCTACGCGATCTACGCCGTCAACAGTCCCCTGATCGGCACCCGCATGCTCGCGACCGCGCCCTCGGTCCTGTACGGAATCTTCCGGTACCTGTACCTGATCTACGACCGCGGGGACACGCGTTCCACCTCGGCGATCCTGACGCAAGACCCCGGCATGATCTTCGCGGCCGTCACCTGGGTCGGCGCGGCCCTGGCCATGCTGTACATCTTCGACTAGCCCCCGGCCTGGGCTAGCGACGAAGTCGCGGTAGATACGGAGGTGCCTGCCGGGTCAGGTTCGGGCCCTAGCCCGCCGGAAACGTAGGCGAAGCCGAGGCTTCCGGCGGAGTAATAGAGTGGCCGCTCGATGGACCTCACGCTGACCCCGGAAGAGGAGGCGTTCCGAGACGAGGTTCGTGCCTGGCTGGAGGCCAACCACCCCGGGGCCGAGCCGGACGGCGAGGACGCGAAGTTCGAGTTTCGCCGCGACTGGCAGGGCAAGCTCCACGACGCGGGCTGGGCCGGGATCTCGTGGCCGAAGGAGTACGGCGGCCGCGGCGCCACCTTGATCGAGCAGGCGATCTTCTCCGAGGAGATGGCGCGGGCGAAGGCCCCTTCGCCTGCCAACGTGCTCGGTCTCGTGATGGGGGGCCCGGTGGTGATCAACCACGGCACGGAGGCGCAGAAGGAGCGCTTCCTGGAGCCGATCCTGTCCGCAGAGGAGATCTGGTGCCAGGGATTCTCCGAGCCCGAATCCGGCTCCGACCTCGCCTCGCTGAAGACGAAAGCCGTCCGCGAGAACGGGGGATGGCGAATTACAGGCCAGAAGGTTTGGACCACCTTCGCCCATGAGGCGAGGTGGTGCATGCTGCTCGCGCGCTCTGATGCCGAGGCGCCAAAGCACAAGGGCCTCACCTATTTCATCTGCGACATGCAGCAGGACGAGATCGAGGTTCGCCCGCTGCGCCAGATCACAGGGGAGGCCGAGTTCAACGAGATCTTCTTCGAGGGCGCCTATGTCCCGGAGGAGAACCTGATGGGCGGGGAGGGAAATGGCTGGAACGTCGCGATCACGACCCTCATGCACGAGCGGGCAGGCATCGGAGCGGCCTCCGCGATTCAGGTGCGGCGCGACCTGGACGAGCTGATCGGGCTGATCAACGAGCGCGGCCTCGGCGAGGACCCCGTCATCCGTCAGCGGATCGGGGGGCTCAAGATCGGCATCGAGGCCCTTCGGTTCGGGGCGCTGCGCGCTCTCACCCAGCAGATGAAGGTGGGAATCCCGGGGCCCGAGGGATCGCTCGCGAAGTGGGAATGGGCGAACATGAATCAGAGCCTGACCGAGTTGGCCACGGATGTGCTGGGGCCCGAAGCGCTGGCGCCCGGCTCCGAGTGGGCCTATCGCCTGCTGCGCTCGCGTGCCAACTCGATTGAGGGTGGCACCACGGACGTGATGAAGAACATCATCGCCGAGCGCGTCCTTGGCCTGCCGAGGCTCAGGTAACCCCGTGGACTTCGGCTTCAACGACGAGCAGCAGGCGATCAAGGAGACGGCTCGCGAGATGCTGGCCAAGCGCTCGCCCCTGGAGAAGGTCCGCCAGGCGGCCGAGGCTCGAGCCTACGACGACGCCCTCTGGGCCGAGATCCGCAGCCTCGGCTGGCCCGGGATCGCAATCCCGGAGGACCACGGGGGCCAGGGGCTCGGCATGGTGGAGTTGGCGATCCTCTGCGAGGAGCTCGGCTACGCCTGCGCGCCGGCGCCTTTCCTGTCCAACGCCTCGGCGGGCCTGTTCATCGATCAGGCTGGAACCGACGAGCAGCGGCAGCGATGGTTGCCCGGGATCGCCTCGGGTGAGCTGCGAGGTGCGGCCGCCTTCGAGCCCCGAAGCAACGCGCTCGTCCCGGATGCCGCGGGTGCCACGGTGCTGGTCCTGAACGACGGAGATCGCGCGGTCCTGGTGGAGGCGGGTGACGCAGAGATCGAGCCCATCGAGCTGGTGGATGCGACTCGCCTCTACGCGCGGGTCCAGGACACGGACGGCGATCGGCTCCCAGGCGACGTCGAGGCGGCCGCGGACCGGTCGCTGGTGGCGCTCGCTGCGGAGCTCACCGGGATCGCGCAGCGGGCGATGGAGTTCGCGATCGATTACGCCAAGGAGCGCCAGCAGTTCGACCGCCCGATCGGCGCCTATCAGGCCGTATCGCACCGCTGCGCCGGGATGCTCTACGACGTAGAGGAGGCGCGGTCCCTCACCTACTACGCCGCCTGGTGCGCCGACGACGAGCCCGAGTCCTTGGCTTTGGCGGGCTCGATGGCAAAGGCGAGGGCCTCAGATGCCGCCTGGCGGGTGACCAATGATGCACTCCAGGTGCTCGGCGGCATCGGCTTCACCTGGGAGCACGACCTCCACTTCCTGCTCAAGCGAGCCAAGGTCGGAGGCGAGCTGCTCGGCGATCCTCGCCTCCACCGCGAGCGCGTCGCCAGGCTCGCCGGAATGGGCGCCGTGGCGACGCCGGCTTAACCAGGGCGGGGCTAGCGACGAAGTCGCGGTAGATACGGAGGTGCCTGCCGGGTAAGGCTCAGGCCCTAACCCGCCGAAAACGTAGGCGAAGCCGAGGCTTTCGGCGGAGTTATTAGCGCAGGATCTCAGCGTCGGAGTAGAGCTTGACCTCGCCTGCCAGGCGGTATTCGACGTCGACCGTCTCGTGCTTGCGATAGGTGCCGAAGAGGCCGAGCAGCATCGCCAGCCAGCGAAATCCGCTCACCTTTCCCTCTTTGACGATCGGACGCTCGAAGACGATCTCGCCGCGTCGAATCCGGAAGTCCGAGCCCTCGCTCTGCTCGACCCCGTTCACGTAGACGCGGATCGGCGGCTCGGCGCCACGTGGCAGGCGTACTCGGCATCCCACCTCGACACCCTCGGAGACCTGGTCGAGCTTCACCTGGGCTTCGTTCGGGCTCATCCGGTCAACGCCTCGCGGACGGCGTCGAATGCCGACCGATCCCGGCTCGGCTCGAGCCGGCGCTTGCGGATCACGCCCACATAGGGGACCAGCGCGCCGTCCCCCATCACGTCGATCCCGGCCTCGCGGCCGCGCAGGACCCCGCCGGTGGACAGCTCGAGACGAGCGTGGACCCGCTGACCCGGCTCGTAGTCGCGCAGGGTGTTGACCCTCGTCAGCGGCCCTTCCCGGCGGACCGTCTCGGCGCGCCGCTCGAGTGCCGCGACGGCCTCGTCCACCGTTTCGAAGCTCTCCCGTTCGACGTTGGGCCCGTGTCGAACCGTCAGGCGATACGCGGCCACCGATGCATGCTAAGCGTGGCTAGCGGCGAAGTCGCG
>DATMZR010000003.1 GCA_035573435.1 Solirubrobacterales bacterium | reverse complement strand
GTCCGCGACTTCTATGAACTGACCCACACGTACTACGAACTCAAGGCCGATGGGGCGCTTGATTTCGTGTCGCCAGAAACCATCCCGACACTAATCTTCTGCAGTGCCAGATGCCTATGCGCCCACGTGGCGACCAGAATCGCGCCGGATGTTAAAGCGTACGGCTAGGCTGGTTTTGTGAAAGGTATAATTACCTTACCCAATACCCAATTACCAGATTACCCGATTCAAGGCGCCAGCTGAGTCGCGACGTCGCGATAGCGGCGCGGCGTGATCCCCAATAGCCGGACGAAGGCGCGCCGCATCACGTCCACGTTGCCGAATCCGGACGCCGCGGCCACCTGCTTGAGCCCGCGATCCGAGCGCTCGAGCAGACGCCGCGCCGCCTCCACGCGCATCTGCAGCACGTACTGCGACGGCGTTGTTCCGACCTCTCGCGTGAAGACGCGCTCGAAGTTCCGCACGCTCATCGCCATCCGATCCGCGAGGTCCTCGACCGACAGCCTCGTCTCGAGGTGCTCGGCGATCCAGATCTGCAGCTCGCGGATCGACGCCATCTCGGAAGCCTGCGAGGCGAGCGAGACGCTCACCTGCGGCTGCCCGCTCGGCCGGCGCAGGAAGAGCACCAGCTCGCGCGCGGCTTCATGGGCGAGACCGGCGCCGCAATCCTCCTCCACCCATGCGAGCGCGAGATCGATGCCCGCCGAGATGCCGGCCGACGTGTAGAGGTTCCCATCCTTGACCCAGAGCGGATCGTGCTCGACTCGCACGGCGGGGAATCGGGCGGCCAGCTCGCGGCCGAACTTCCAGTGGGTGGTCGCCCGGCGCCCGTCGAGCAACCCGGCCTCCGCGAGCAGAAAAACGCCGACGCACACGGCGCCGAGCCGACGCACCTCGGCGGCCCTCTCGCGGAGCCAGGCGGAGAGGGCCGGATCGATCACCGAGCGCGTGGCGAGGCCGCAGACGAGCAGCACGGAATCGCACGTGCCCTCGACCCGGTCGAGCCGATGCCGGGCGAGGAAGGTCAAGACGCCGTTCTCGCCCTCGACCGTCAGATGGTCCGCGTTCGTGACGACCTCGATCTCGTACAGGGGCCTGCCCGCCAGGCGATTGACCGAGTTGAACACCTGGAGGGGGCCCACCAGATCGAGCTCGTCGATCGGAGGCACGACGACGGCGAGGATCCGGCGGCTCGCGGAGTGGCGAGGCCCGGATTTCTTGGACGCGGAGGCCATACGTCCACTATGCCGCCGCATCGCGGCGCGCGCAAGCGAAGGCAACGCGATGGCGGAATTCGATGGATCCGTGGCGCAAATCGACGTGTCGTCCTCGGCTACCCTGAGGTCACGTCGTAGGAGGGAAAGTCGATGAAGTTTCGTTCGCTCGGAATCGCCGGCATCGTGCTCCTCGCGGGCGCGCTGCTTCCCGCGCTTCTCGCCGCTCAAACCGAACGGGGTCCGTACGCGCGCATCGCGGCCTTGCGCCCTCATGACGGGGACACGGTCGATTTCGAAGCCGGGTACATCCGGCACCTCGAATGGCACCGGCAGGCGAAGGACCCTTGGGCCTGGTATGGCTGGACCGTCTGGGCCGGAGAACGGCAGCGGTGGTTCGTCTACGCGACGTTCGGGCACTCGGCCGCCAGCCTGGACAGCCCCGTCTCTCCGGCGGACGACGAGCGGGACAACGTCTCGAACGTCACTCCCCACGCCGAGTATCTGGGCAACGCGCTCTACGAGTACCTGCCGGGGCTCTCTCATGGCCCGGCGAGCGGAATGGGCGAGCCGCAAGCGACCGCCCGGCTCGAGCTGACGATCGTGGACCTCCACGCCGGAGCGGAAAAGGCTTTCGAGGCGGCTCTCGGCGCGGACTCCTCGAGGCTACAAGGCGAGACCCTCTGGTATCGGATGGTGGCGGGCGGCACCGCTCCGCGCTATGTCCGCCTGCGCCCGCGGCCCAGCCTCTCGGCGATTCTCGAGGGACGGAGCGAACAGGCGCTGCCGAACGAGGCCAGCGATTCGATCGCGAAGACGACCGTCGAGATCCTGACCCTGCGACCCGCGATGAGCTATGGCCTCCCGGCGGCTCGCCCGTGAGGGCCATCCAACGAAACGGCGCCCGCATGGCGCTCCGGGGGATCACCATGAAAGTCCGTACCGCCGTTCTGGCCCTGGCTGCCTTCGCGTGGACACACCTCGC
Organism: Solirubrobacterales bacterium; assembly: GCA_035573435.1. Taxonomy (GTDB): domain Bacteria; phylum Actinomycetota; class Thermoleophilia; order Solirubrobacterales; family 70-9; genus AC-56. The sequence continues at coordinate 781 of DATMZR010000003.1, read as the reverse complement.
GCTCGCCGCACCGCCCTCGCAAGCCGATCTCGAGCATGCGCGGCGGTTGCTGGCCCAGGCCATCCTCTTCGACGGGCACAACGATCTGCCCTGGGCGATCCGCACCGACAAGAAGGCGCCGGGCGACGTCGTCGCGTACGACCTGCGCCGGCGCACCGCGGGGCAGACGGATCTCCCGCGCTTGCGGCAAGGTGGAGTGAGCGCGCAGTTCTGGTCCGTCTACATCCCCGGCGAGCTGGCCACCGGGTTCGCACGCACGCAGCTCGAACAGATCGACCTCATGCGCCGCGTCATCGCGCGCTATCCCGAAGCCTTGCGGCCCGCGAGCACGGCCCGGGACATTCGCGAAGCCAAGAAGGCGGGCCGCATCGGCTCCATGCTCGGCGTCGAAGGCGGGCACGCGATCGAGAATTCTCTGGGCGTGCTGCGCGCCTACTACGACCTCGGCGTGCGCTACATGACGCTCACCCACAACACGAACACGGATTGGGCGGACTCGGCCGCCGACCTGCCCCCGCGCCATCACGGCCTCACCCCGTTCGGCGAGCAGGTGGTGCTCGAGATGAACCGCCTCGGCATGCTCGTGGACCTGTCGCACACCTCCGCCGAGACCATGGAGGATGCGCTCCGCGTCTCCCGTGCGCCGGTGATCTTTTCGCACTCGTCCGCCCGCGGCCTCTGCGACGTGCCGCGCAACGTGCCCGACGCCATCCTCCAAAAGCTGGCGGCCAACGGCGGCGTGGTGATGGTCACCTTCGTGGCGGGATTCACCGATCCGGAC
>DATMZR010000002.1 GCA_035573435.1 Solirubrobacterales bacterium | reverse complement strand
ACAGGCGGAGGATCGACAACCGGCGGAGGATCGACTGCCGGCGGAGGATCGACCACCGGCGGAGGATCCACAGGCGGAGGATCCACAGGCGGAGGATCGACCACCGGGGCGGGCTCCACGGGCGCGGGCTCGGCGGGCGGCGGCGCCTCCACAAGCACGGTCTCGGCGGGCGGGGGGGGCGCTGCGACGATGGGCGGGGCCGGCGGGACCTCGGCCACCACCGGGGCCGCGGGCAGGACGGGCGCCTCTGCGACCAATGCCCCCGGGTTACCAATGGCCGCGGCCGACGCAATGGGCGCCGCCGGGGCCGGGCTCTTGATATCGACGTCCTCGACGCTGACGGCTCCAGCGGTGATCAAGGCGGCGGTCGCCAGGCCCACGGCTGCCTTGGCGCCCAGCGCGCCACCAATGCCCGTGGCGGCCGTTCCGGCGGCGCTCACCACACCGCCGAGCGTGAGGCCGGAGCTTCCTGCGGCCGCGACGCTGCCGGCCGTGCCGGCGACGCCGCTGGCGGTGCCGGCCGCGCTGCCGGCCGTGCCAACCGAGCCGGCCGTACCGCCGCCGGCACCGGCGCTGCTGCCGGCGCTCGAGCCGCCGCCGAGCTTGAGCTTGGCCGGGAGGAGCTTCTTCAGGAAAGCCAGCAGCCCGAACGGCGCCAGCGCCGAAAGCGCCTTGGTGCTCGAGCGAAGCTCCTCGCGGTAGCGCGTGCAGGACGGGCAGTCGCGGATGTGGCGGCGGCTGGAGCCCGCCAGCTTTCGCAGGCCCTCGGCTGCCTCCGCCAGTTCGAGCCGGACCTCGTCGCAGGTGAGGATGCGCGCCTCGCTGGACTCCGCCAGCGACATCCGCGCCCGGACCAGTAAGGACTTGACGGACGGAAGCGTGGTGCCCATCGCCTGGGCGATGTCCGTATAAGAGAGGTCGTCGATCTCGCGCAGGACCAGCGCCGTGCGCTGGGTCTCGGGCAGCTCCTGGACGTCGGCGACGATCGACCGCAGCTCCTCGCGCCTTTGCACCCGCTCCAGGGTGGAGGTGCCGTTCTCGTGCACGTGGACGTCCATCGAGTCGACCCCGTCGGCCGTCGGCTTGCGCAGATGGTTGAGGCAGCGGTTGCGGGCGATCCGGTAGAGCCAGGGCCGCGCGTTGATCGGCCGGCTGTCGGCGAGGATCGCGGCGTGCGCTGCCGTGAACACCTCCTGCAGGACATCCTCGGCGTCCTGCGGCGAGCCGACCAGGTGGCGGCAGAAGGCAAGTAGGCGGGACTGGTAGCGGTTGAAGAGGACCTCGAAGGCGCGGTCGTGTCCCTCGCGCATCAAAGCGACCAGTCGCTCGTCCGTTTGCAGACGCAGAATCGGCGTCCGTGAGAGGACACCGTTGGTGCTGGCGCTTTGTGTGAGGGAGGAGGCCGCCATATGAAGCTTTATCGGAAGAACACGCTACAGACCTAAGAGTTCCGCAGCAAGTCTGTGAAATCTAAATCCCACGCCTGAGATACGCCCCAGTGGACGAATAGGCGACCCACGTGCGTTGCGCCCGCCCGTGCGTGGGCGGCGGACCTCCCGAGCAGTGGGGGCGCCAGTGCCGGGGGAGGGATTCGAACCCCCAAGCCCTTGCGGGCAGCCGTTCTTAAGACGGCCGTGTATCCCAGTTCCACCACCCCGGCGGAGCAGTCCCGGAAACCCTACCGGCGCGCCATACCGCCAACCGCCGCGCGAGGCCGACGCGCGATAACGCGACCCCCGCCCGCGGCCCGCGGCCCCCAAATCAGGCACGTTTCGCCGGGCCCCGGGGGACATAACCCCGACACATAACCCGCCGAAAACCACACAAAACCTGCCCGAAAACCAGACAAGAGTTGCCGACAGTGATTGGTTGCCGGGGGGCGCAGGTTCCGGTGCAAGCCGCGCCCGTCCTGCCACGGGTGCCCGACCAGACTCCCTTCGAAGTGAACTGCCCGCGCATGATCCTCCCTACCCCTCAGAGTCCAACGTCCTCGCCGAGCGGCGGGTGAAGCCGGAGCGGCCGAGGTGACCCTTCAAGGCACCCTCCCGGAGCGTGACCACATTTGTGGTCACAAGTCGGGAGCGTCTTGGGGGAGACTGCCCGCGGGCTCGGTCGCCCTTGGGCCCATCCCGTCCGGGCCCGGAATGAGGCAATGAGCCTTCGAGCCGAATCCGGGGCGATTCGCGAGGTCGGCGTCCGCCAGCTGAAGAGCGAGGCGGCAGCCGTGCTTCACGGGGTGGTGAACGGGGAGCGCGTGATCGTGACCCGGCACGGCCATCCGATCGCCGTGATGCTCTCCGTCGAGCAGGCCGGCGATCTGTTGCTGACGAGCTCGGAGGAGTTCTTGCGGATGCGGTTGCGGGCTCACGAGGAGCTCGGTCGGATCTCGTGAGGCGGCCGCGGGTCCACATCTCGGCGGATGCCGCCGATGGGTTGGCGGCCCTCAACCCTCGCCGCCAGGGAATGTTGAGGAACGAGATCGTGAGGGTCGTGGCGTCGACTCGCGCTAGCGGGTTGGTCCAGGTCCGGACGCCGATGGACGTTGCCGCATGCGAGGTGCTGGAGGACCGGGAACTGGTGCTGGTCTACGCCGTCATTTCGAGACGCGAGCTGTTGCGGACGCTATGGGGCCCGGAGGTCGAGCAGAAGGTTCGGGACCGCGCGGCGTCGCGGCTCGAACACGGCCGCTGGGCGGACTAGAGCTGGACCCAGACGGTCTTGGTCTCGAGGTAGGCGTCCAGGTTCGCGTGGCCCTTCTCGCGACCGATGCCGGAGGCCTTGTAGCCGCCGAAGGGTGCCGCCGGGTCGCCGCCGCCCCAGGTGTTGACATAGACGTTGCCGGCCTGGAGCATCGCCGCCAGCTTGTGGGCGTTGGAGACGTCGCGGGTCCAGAGGCCCGCGGCGAGGCCGTACTCGGTGTCGTTGGCACGCTGGGCCACCTCCTCGAGGTCCTCGAAGGGCATCGCGACCAGCACTGGGCCGAAGATCTCCTCGCGGGCGATCCGCATCGAGTCCTCCACCCTGGTGAACAGGGTGGGGGGGACGAAGTAGCCGCCGCCGTCACCATCGGCGGCGGTGGAGTTCCCACCGACGACGAGCTCGGCTCCCTCCTCGAGGCCTGAGTCGATGTATCCCTTGACCCGCTCGAACTGCTCCTCGGAGACCAAGGGGCCGAACTCGGTCTCCGGGTCGACCCCGGGCCCGACCTTGGCCTCGCGCGCGTAGCCGGCCAGCTTCTCGACCACCTCGTCGAAGAGCTCGCGCGCGACGTAGAGCCGGGAGCCCGCGTTGCAGGCCTGGCCGGAGTTGAAGTAGATGCCCTGGTAGGAGCCCGGGATCGCGCGCTCCAGGTCGGCATCCGGGAGGATGATGTTGGGGCTCTTGCCTCCCAGCTCCAGGGTTAGGCGCTTCAGGGAGCGCCCGCACTTCTCGCCGATCTCGCGTCCGACGACGGTCGAGCCGGTGAACGCGACCTTGTCCACTCCGGGGCTGTCGACCAGGGCGGCGCCCGTGGTGCCGTCGCCGGTCAAGACGTTGAGCGTCCCCTCCGGGAAGCCCGCCTCCAAGGCCAGCTCGCCGAGGCGAAGCGCGGTCAGCGGTGTCTGCTCGGCGGGCTTCAGGATGGTCGAACACCCCGCGGCGAGCGCCGGCGCCACCTTCCAGGTCGCCATCAGCAGCGGGAAGTTCCACGGGACGATCTGGGCGCAGACCCCCACCGGCTCGCGGACGGTGTAACAGAGCACGTCCCGCGCCGAGACCGGGATCGTCTCGCCCTCGATCTTGGTCGGCCAGCCGGCGTAGTAGCGGAGGTGGTTGACGGTGGCGGCGATGTCGCCCTTCGCGTGAGCCAGGGGCTTGCCGTTGTCCAGCGACTCGAGCTCGGCGAGCTCCTCGCCGTTTGCCTTGATCAGCTCCGCAAGCGAGTACATGAGGCCGGCGCGTTTGGAGGGATTCAGCTTCCGCAGCGGCCCGTCGAGCGCCGCGCGGGCGGCCGCCGTGGCGCGCTCGACATCCTCGGGCCCCGCCAAGGCGACCTCGCAGATCGGCTCGCCGGTGGCCGGGTCGATGGTCTCGAAGGCTCGCCCGTCGGCCGCCTCCAGCCGCTCGTCGCCCACCACCAGTCGCTGCGGGCCCTGTTTGACGAACTCGCGCGCGGCGGGGGAGAGGGAGTCGGCGGTGGCAGTCGCCATCGCCGTGATCGTAGCCTGCTAGCCGAGGTGCTGGATCAGCACCAGGGCGCCGATCACCAGCGCGGCGGCGACCGGGGCGCTCAGGTATCGCCAAGCGTGTCCGTGGAGGTCGAAGCGATCTGGCTCGGCGTGGTTCTCCCGCGGTGGGTGAACGACGCCGACCTCGAGAACGTGATCGCACTCGAAGGGCTCGTGGCAGCCGTCGCAGACGACGCGGCGCACCGCCTCGGCGGCCAGCACCTGCGGTAGGCGCACCCGGGTCGCGGCGCCGCACGCACCGTGCTCGGCACGAACCAGCCGCACCGCCTCCCCGCCCAGCGGCTCGGGAAACCCGCCGTTGTTTTGGCGCTCTTCGCTCTCCATGTGCCTTAAATCGGATCGGCGCGGGCGAGGCTTGAGCGCGTCCGAAGGTCGCCTGCCCTGCGACAATCCCCGGCATGGCGCTGCCGGTCTTCGCCCGCTTCTATCGGCGGCTCGGGCGCTACTACCCGCCGGTCTTCATGACCGTCGAGATGTTGAGCGCCTTCGTAATCGCGGGCGCGACCCTGGGGCTGTTCAGCTTCTACTACCACGCCTCTACCGGCGACTACATGAAGATACTCGTCGTCACGCTGGTACTGACGGGGCTGGCGGTCGGGCTGACGATCGTTCGATCGCTGCCGCTTCTGCGGCCGATCAGCGACTGGATTGGGGGAGAGCGCGGGGAGCGGCAGACGGAGGAGGCGTGGGCGGCCGCCGTGGGCCTGCCGCTCGCCTTCATCCGCCGGGACCTCGCGATCCCGATCGGTGTCGCGATCATCCCCGCCTGCATCTGGGCGGTGATCGTCCTTGACGTGACCTGGTTCGCCTTCTTTCCCCTCTTTGCTGGCTCACTGGTCGCGCTCTGCTACTCGGCGGTGCTGCACTACCTGATCCTCGAGGCCGGGATGCGCCCGGTGCTGATCGACGTCAACGAGTCCGCGGCGGCGCCGCGCCTTTCGGCCCGAGTCTCGGCGATCCCCCTGCGGGTGCGCCTGATGGCCGCCCTGCCGCTGATCAACCTGATCACCGGTTTGGTGGTCGCGGCCTTTACCTCGGGAGGAGGAGGCGGCGAGGCGCTGGGGTTCGACGTCCTGGTGGCCGTGGTGGTGGCGACCACGATCTCGCTCGAGCTGACGGTCCTGTTCTCGAAGTCGATCCTGCGGCCGATCGCCGACCTGCGGCGCGCGACCCAGGCGGTGAGCGAGGGGCGCTACGACACGACGGTGCCGGTGACCACCGGCGACGAGCTCGGTGAGCTGGCGGCCTCCTTCAACCAGATGGTCCAGGGCCTGGCAGAGCGGGAGCGGCTGCGGGAGGCGTTCGGCACCTATCTCGACAAGTCGGTCGCCGAATACATCCTCAGCGAGGGGTTCTCGGAGGAGGGCGTGGAGGTCGAGGTCTCGGTGCTGCTCTGCGACGTGCGCGACTTCACCTCGTTCGCCCGCGAGGCAGAAGCGAAGGAGGTCGTGGCGCGGCTGAACGAGCTGTTCGAGGTCGTGGTCCCGATCGTCGACCGGCACGGCGGACACGTCGACAAGTTCGTCGGCGACGGGCTGCTCGCGGTGTTCGGGGCGCCGGAGAGCTACCCCGACCACGCCGACCGCGCCGTGCGCGCTGCCTGCGAGATCGCGACCCGGGTGGACTCCGACGAGGGCCCTGGCCTGCGGGTCGGCGTGGGGGTGAACACGGGCCCGGTCGTGGCGGGCTCGATCGGGGGCGCGGGGCGGCTCAACTTCAGCGTCATCGGCGATCCGGTCAACGTCGCCTCGCGGGTCGAGGCGGCGACCCGTGAGGTGGACGAGAACGTCCTGATCACCGAGGCGACCCGGCGCGAGCTGGGTCCGGCAATCGAGGCGGTGCCGTGCGGCGAGCACGAGCTGAAGGGTCTCGGGGGGCCGATCGCCCTCTACGCGCCGCGGATCCGTGAGGCTGGCCCGGTGCCGGCCGGCGAGGAGCCGTTGCCAGTTCCGCAGGACGGCGGGCCCCAGGGCGAGCTCAGCGGCGCGCGGCGCGAGGCCGGGGGGCTCGCGCCGCTCTAGTACCTAGCCTGCCGCGAGTGCCCGGGAACGTCATCACCGAGACCTGGCTCGCCTACGCCTTCGAGCGGCCGGTGGCGGTCGAGAGGGTGCGGGCGGCGCTGGCGCGGGTGGGTACCCACTACGGGGCCCAGCTGGCCGAGCCGCCGCCGCTTCGCGCCAGTCTGGGCGACACGGACGGCCTGGCGCTGTGGCGCCACGACGACGGCTCGCGCTGGCCGGCGTGGGCGGAGGGGGAGGGGATCGTGGTCGCAGCCACCGCGGCGCCGGCGGGCTGGCGCCGGGTGGTGGGGGAGATGGGCGCGGCCGAGGCGCCGGTGCTCCTGGGTCGCGCCCTCGCCGAGCGCCCGGAGCGCCTCGCCGAGCTGGTGCCCCCATTCGTGATCGGGATCCGCGAGGCCTCGGCGGGGCCCGGCGCCGCAAGCGGCCGGCTGACGATCGTCAACGACTTCGCGGGCGCGGGGCGGATCTACGAGAAGCGCCTCGATCCCGGCGCCGGCGCCCTGGGCGCGGAGGGCTGGGTGTGGTCGAACCGCCTCGGGGCGCTGCCGATCTTCGCCGGCGAGGAGCCCGAGCCCGACGAGCGCGGCTGGTCGTTGTTCGCCGCCGCCGGCTGGTTCATCGCCGACGCGACGCCGATCCGCAGCACCACCAAGGTCGCGCCCGGGACCGCGATCGTGGTGCGCGCCGGCGCCGGGGGCGCCGGCGCGCACATCCACCACCACCAAACCCGCGCCGCCGGCGAGCTGGTGACGCCGCACGAGGTCTACTTCCGCGGCGCCGTCGACGAGGCCGCCAACCAGGCGATCGGCCTGGCCCGCGACCTGGCGGAGCTCTTCGACGAGCCCCCGTCGGTCGACCTCTCCGGCGGGCGCGACTCGCGGATCTCGGCCGCCGGCGCCGTCGCCGCCGGAATCGACTGCCGCTTCGCCACCGGAGACCAGGAGCCCGGCGAGCTCGAGATCGCCAAGCAGTTGGTCACGGCCGCGCCGCACCCGCTCGAGCACCTCGTCACCCAGCCCGAGACCGACCCCGACGACGATCTTCGCCGGCGCGTTGCCGGCATCCACCTGGTCCACGACGGGATGCGGAACCCGCAGGAGATCCGCCGGCCGATGGCCTTGCCGATCCCCGTCGAGCCCACCCGCCCGACGCTCTCCGGCCACGGCGGCGAGATCGCCCACGGCTTCTACTACCCCTCGCCGGGCAAGCTCTCCGAGGTCCGCGAGGGCGGGGAGGAGGGCCTCGGCGACCGCCTCGAGCAGGCGGCACGCCAAAAGCACTCCGCCGCTCACCGCGGCGCCTACCGCGCCTACCGCGAAGAGGTGGAGCGCGCCCTGGCGGAGGGCCGTCGCCACGGCCTCGCCGGCCCCGCCCTGCTCGACTACTTCTATCTAGTGCAGCGCCTCGCCTACCGCTCCGGCCTCGGCGCCCGAAGCGGCCGCTCCTCCGCCTGCGCCACCCCCGCCTTCGTCCGCGCCTCCTTCGACCTCACCCCCGACCAGCGCCTCGATGGAAAGCTCCACCACGACCTGATCGCCCGCCTGGTGCCGGAGTGGAGCGAGGTGCCGTTCTTCGAGCCCGACGATGCCGGCCCGCTGCCCGAGATCCGCCGGGCCCGGATCTGGGAGAAGCCCGGCCACGCCGAGACGGTCGAGGAGATGATCGCCGACGGCAAGGCCTGGCCCGACCTCTTTCGCCGTCGCCCGGTGCGCGCGGCCTGGAAGGAGGCCCGGGAGGGCAAGGCCCACCAGCACTGGGAGGCGGTCTTCAACCGGATCGTCTGGCGCGAGGGGTTCGAGGAGCACCTGCGCGAGCTTGGCCGCGCCGCCACCGCGGAGCCGGCTCCAGTCCCCGCCTAGGGCCGAGTGAAGCGCCTCAGGGCAGCCTGACCCCGCCGTCCGGCGTCAGCTTCCAGCGCGGGTTGTGGGCGATCTCCCACGGGTGGCCCTCGGGGTCGATGAACACCGCGCTGTAGCCGCCCCAGAAGGTCTCGGCCGGTTCGCGGCCGATCACCGCACCGGCGGCGCGAGCCTCCTCGATCACGGCGTCGACCTCCTCCGGCGAACCGAGGTTGAGCACCGGCGTCACGCCGCCCCAGCCGCCGGAGTCCTCGACGCAGCTGTCCTCGGCCAGCCGGGCGCGATCCCAGAGCGCCAGCACCGTGTCGCCCGTCTGGAAGAAGACCACGTCGTCGTCGGGCCCGGCGCCGGTCTTCCAGCCGAGCGCCTCGTAGAAGCGGCGGGCGCGGGCGAGGTCGCGCACGCCCAGGGTGATCAGGGTGACTCGCTGCTTCACCTCGCTTAGGCTATATACGGCCTCCCGATGACGAGCAGCGACCCTTCCCCGATCGACGACGACCGCGCCCGCGAGCTCCTGAAGCGCGAGCGCGAGCGCATCGAGCGCTCGCTCGCCGACTCCGAGAGAACTCGCGAGAGCGAAATCGAGGGCCTCGACCAGCACCCGACCGACGACGCGGGACGCCTGCAGGAGGACGAGGTGGACGATGCGCTGGCCGAGCAGCTACGCGATCAGCTGGCGGCAGTCGAGCGGGCCGAACGGCGGCTCGAGGAGGGCACCTACGGGCTCTCGATCGAAAGCGGCGAGCCGATTCCGGTACCCAGGCTCGAGGCGATCCCCTGGGCCGAGCGCACGGCGGAGGAACAGGAGCGCTACGCGCACGGAGGCTGAGGAGCTAGCCTCGCGAAGGGATGCCTGGCGCTGAGACCTTCCGGGCGGCGACCGACGCCTACGACCGTCACGTTGGTCGCTACGCGCCGCAGCTCGCGCTCGCGCTGATCGACTTTGCGGGGGTGGCTCCGGGGATGCGGGCGCTCGACGTCGGCTGCGGACCGGGTGCCCTTGCGACGACGCTGGTGGAGCGGCTGGGGAGAGCAGACGTGTCCGGCGTGGATCCCTCGGAGCCGTTTGTTGAGGCTTGCCGCGCCCGGCTGCCGGGGGTCGAGGTCTTGGTGGCGAGCGCCGAGTCGCTGCCGTTCGCGGATGACGCGTTCGACGCGGTCCTGTCGCAGCTCGTCGTCAACTTCATGGGCGACGCGGAAGCCGGCGTGCGCGAGATGGCGCGGGTGACCCGGCCGGGGGGCGTGGTCGCTTCGTGCGTCTGGGACTACGCCGGTGAGATGACCCTGCTGCGCGCGTTCTGGGACGCCGCCCACGAGGTCGACCCCGAGCGCGCGGCGGCCGCCGACGAGGGGGTGGTGATGCCCTGGTGCCGCGACGGCGAGCTGGGCGAGCTGTGGCGAGACGCCGGATTGAGCGACGTGCGCTCCGAGCCGCTTATCGTGCACGCCGACTACGCCGACTTTGAGGACCTGTGGTCACCGTTCCCGGCCGGCCTTGCCCCTTCGGGCGCGTTCTGCAAGACGCTGGACGATGACCAGCGCGCCGCTCTGCACAGCGCCTATCGGCGCCAGCTCGGGGTCGGCGACGCACCGTTTTCGCTGTCCGCACGAGCCTGGGCGGTGGCGGGAATCGTCCCCTAAGTCACGAGTAGCTCAGCTGCTCGTCCCAGCCGGGGCGTCCCTCCCTCGTCAGGTCGAACAGGTTCCAGAGCGGCTCGAGCGTCCCGACGTGGCGGGGATCCTGTCCGGTGTCGGCTGGGGCGTAGAAGAGCTCCGAGCCCCAGAAGTGCCGGACCAACTCGCCATCGCGATGAAAGACGTTCAGCATCGGCCGCTGGTGACCCTCCTCGGTCTCGCCGTGGTAATCGCGGTTGTAGGTGTTGGCCGCCGAGGACAGAAGCCGCAGCCGCCGCCAGCCGCGCTCCTCCGCGAAGGTGAGAATCCGCTGTAGTGGGGACTTCGCGACGACCGCGAGGTTGACGTGCTGAGTGGCGTGCTCCACGGCGCCGTCGAGCTGGTCGAGGAGACCGACGCACGACGGACACGGGCCCTCCGCGAGCGGCAGCAGCGCCGTCTCGCCACCCTCGGGCCCCGGGCGCTCGTCGCCCGGGTCGCGCGGGAACATGAAGCTGTAGATCACAAGCGAATCCTTGCCGGGGGCGAAGAGCTCGGACATCCGCATGTCCGTCACGGTCCCGTCCGTCCCCATCCCCTGGAAGACGTAATCCTCCGGGACGACGCCGCCGGGAGGCAGCGCGCGTCTGGATTCGGCCACGGCCTCCATCGCGCGGCGCAGCTCGATTTCCTCCTCGAGCAGGCGGTCGCGTGCCGCCCGATACTCGGGCGACTCGCCTGGAAACGCAATGCTCATGCGGTCCTCCTTTGGTCGCGGATAAGAGACCGCCTGAATCGCCGAAACTAATCGCCTGGGCGACGGCAATCACGTCCGAGGTGAGAGATGCAGCCAGACGGTGAAGGTTCCGAGCTCGAGCCGTTCGAGGCGCTCGTCGGCACCTGGACGACCGAGGCCACTCATCCGGCGGTGCCCGACACCGTCGTGCGCGGACGGGCCACGTTCGAGTGGCTCGAGGGCAAGCGCTTCCTCATCCAGCGCTCGGTGACCGATCACCCGCAGTTTCCCGACGGGATGGCGGTGATCGGCGTCACCGATGAGCAGCTCTCGATGCACTACTTCGACTCGCGCGGCGTCTACAGGGTCTACGCGGTCAGCCTCAGCGAAGGGACATGGAGGTTCTCGCGCGATGCGCCCGGCTTCTCGCAACGGTTCACCGGCACGTTCAGCGACGACGGCAACACCATCACCGGTCTTTCGAAGCTGTCGCGAGACGGCTCGACCTGGGACGACGACCTCGCGATCACCTATCGAAGAGCTGCGTAGAAGCGCATCCTCTTCGGCGCCCCTTCGTCGCCGTATTCGCGGCTGGGATCGGCTTGATCTTCGCTGAGCGAACCCTGATCTCGTCAGGGCTTACGACCAGAACTCGTCCCAGGCGTAGAGGTCGTTGAAGTGCTCCCGGCCGTCGACGACCTTGCCGTCATTGAGCTCGAAGACGATGCAGTTGCCGACATCCAGGCGCTTGCCGTTTCGCTCCGCGGTGCTGCGCTGGAGACCAATCACGCGACCGTCATCACCTGCGAACAGTTGCTGCAGTTCGGCCTGGAAGGTGCCACCAGTCTCCTGCCCGATCTGGCCGAAGTAGGCGAGGGTTGCGTCGCGACCGTGGTAGTCCTTGGCCATCGAGCTCCGCCCCGGCAAGTGCCACACAATGCTCTCGTCGAAGACCTCAGTCAGGGTCTCGATGTCGCCCGTGTTGAAGGCCTCGTAACCGCGCCGAACAATCGCCACGTTTTCGTCTGCTCCCATGGTTCCTCCTACCTTCCCCTATCGGTGTCGTCGCGACCCTATACGCCACCGGCTGCCGGTGGTGGACTCAACTGAGCTGCTCCTTTGCGCGAGAAGCGGCGCGACGTCGCGCCACACGAGAGTCCCTTCCTCTAGAAGTCGATTCCGTCGCGATCCGATGCGAACATGTGTTCGTGCAGCGCGAACCCACGATCCTGCACGCCGACCTGGACGCGTTCTATGCCTCGGTCGAGCAGCGGGACGACCCTCGCCTCCTCGGTCGCCCGGTGATCGTGGGGGCGGGGGTCGTGCTCGCAGCCAGCTATGAGGCCAAGGCGTGCGGCGTTCAGACGGCGATGGGCGGCGCGCAGGCCCGTCGGCTGTGCCCGCAGGCGGTGGTCGTGCCGCCGCGGATGTCGGCCTACTCCGAGGCGAGCAAGGCGGTGTTCGAGGTGTTCGAGCAGACCACGCCGCTGGTCGAGGGGCTTTCGATAGACGAGGCGTTCCTCGATGTTCGCGGGCTCGAGCGGATGTCGGGCTCGGCGAGCGAGATCGCCGCGCGGCTGCGGCGCGAGGTCCGCGAGCGGGTCGGCCTCCCGATCACGGTCGGGGTGGCCAGCACCAAGTTCCTCGCCAAGGTAGCCAGCGCAGTGGCCAAGCCCGACGGGCTGCTGATGGTGCCGCCCGGCGGCGAGCTCGACTTTCTCCACTCACTTCCGGTGGAACGGCTGTGGGGGGTGGGCCGGGTGACCGCCGGGAAGCTGCGGCAATTGGGCCTGGAGACGGTCGGCCAGGTCGCGGAGCTTGCCGAGGCGGCGCTGGTCTCGATCCTGGGCCCGGCGGCGGGCCGCCACCTCCACGCCCTCGCCCACAACCGCGATCTCCGACGCGTCCGCGGAGGCCGCCGCCGACGCTCGATGGGAGCCCAGCGCGCCCTGGGCCGCTCCCGCAGATCGTGGAAGGACCTGGACGCCGTCCTCGTTGGGCTGGTCGACCGGCTCGCCCGCCGGCTGCGTGCGGCCCGGCGCATCTGCCGCACAGTCACGCTCCGGCTGCGCTTCGGCGACTTCTCTCGAGCGACCCGATCGCACACCCTGCCGGAGGCGACGGCGCAGACCCAGACCGTCCTCGCCACCGCGAGGGGGCTGCTCGCCACTGCCCTGCCGATGATCGAGGCTCGGGGCATCACGCTCCTCGGAGTGGCGTTTGCCAACCTCGAAGACGAGGGCGCGATCCAGCTCGCGCTCCCGCTCGATGACGCGCGCCCGGGCACTCTCGACGCCGCGCTCGACGACATCCGCGACCGGTTCGGATCGGCCGCCATCACCCGGGCCGTGCTGGTCGGCCGCGATCAGGGCCTGACCGTTCCGCTCCTCCCCGACTAGGCCACCTCCCTCCTAACATCCGCGGGCGTGAAGTCGAAGATCCTCAACCACGACGGCGAGCGCACCTACGTCGTCGCCCTCGAGACGGGCGACAGCCTGATTGCGTCGCTGACCCGCTTCGCCCGCGAGGAGCGCCTGGCGGCGAGCGAGTTCACGGCAATCGGGGCACTCGCCTGGGCGAGGCTCGCCTACTTCAACTGGGAGACCAAGGCCTACGACGAGATTCCGGTCGACGAGCAGGTCGAGGTGCTGTCGCTGAACGGCCGGATCACGCTTCCCGAGGGCGCCGACCGAGAGACGCCCGAGTTCGACCGCGATCCCCACCTCCATGTCCACTGCGTGCTCGGCCGTGGCGACGGGACCACGGTCGGTGGCCACCTGATGGAGGCGGAGGTGCGTCCCACCTGCGAGGTGTTCGTGACCGAGTCGCCCGCGCACCTGGGACGACGCACGGACCCCGAGTCGGGGCTTCCGGTGATCGACCCGTAGTAGGCTCGCCCCTGGTGGCGACCACCGAGGAGAGCGCCAAGCAGGCCGAGGCGACAGGCGGCGCCGTCCACGGCGGCCGGCTGGTCGCGAAGACGCTGAAGGCGCGCGGCGTCGAGTACCTGTTCAGCCTCTCCGGCGGCCACCTGTTCTCGATCTACGACGGCTGCAAGGAGGAGGGGATCGAGATCGTCGACACCCGCCACGAGGCCTCCGCGGCCTGGGCGGCGGAGGGATTTGCGAAGGTCACGCGGAAGGCGGGGCTCTGTGCGCTGACGGCAGGACCCGGGGTCACCAACGGGATGAGCGCGCTGGCGGGGGCGCAGCAGAATCGCTCCCCGCTCGTGGTCCTGGGCGGCCGGGCGCCGGAGATGCGCTGGGGCTCGGGGTCGCTCCAGGAGATCGACCACCTGCCGTTCGTCTCTCCGCTCACCAAGTCGGCCGAGACGGTGAAGGAGACCGCGCGGATCCCCGAGCTGACCGCCGCCGCGATCGACGCGGCTCTCACGCAGCCGTCAGGCCCGACCTTCGTCGACTATCCGCTCGACTTGGTCTTTTCCGAGGCCGAGGCCGAGGTGCCGGCCGCGCAGGAGCGATCGCCCGGCAAGCCGGCCGATCGCTCCGAGGAAGCCGCCGCCCTCCTCGCGAAGGCCGAGCGCCCCGCGATCATGGCCGGCACCGGCCTCTACTGGGCGCACGGAGAGGACGAGCTCCGCATCCTCGCCGAGGCGCTCGGCATCGCCGTCTTCCTCAACGGCATGGGACGCGGGTGCCTGCCCGCCGACCACGAGCTCTGCTTCAGCCGCGCCCGCGGCAAGGGCCTCAAGGAGGCCGACGTCGCTCTCGTCGTCGGCGTCCCGCTCGACTTCCGGCTCGGCTTCGGCGGCTCCATCGGCGAGGAGACGAAGCTCATCTCGCTCGACGTGGTCGAGTCGGAGCTCAAGGCCACCCGCCAGCCCGACCTGGCACTGGTCGGCGACATCCCCGCCACCCTGGCGGCGCTCCGGGAGGAGGCCGCGCCCCCCGATGGCACCCGGGACCGCACGGAAGCCTGGATCTCCGCGCTCCGCGATCACGAGTCCGAGAAGCGCGCCGGCGAGCAGGAGGAACTAAACGACGACCGCGCCCCGCTTCACCCCGTCCGCGTCTACAAGGAGCTGAACGAGGTCCTCGACCGCGACGCGATCGTGATCGGCGACGGCGGCGACTTCGTCTCCTACGCCGGCCGGTACATAGAGACCCACGAGCCCGGCTGCTGGATGGACCCCGGCCCCTACGGCTGCCTCGGCGCCGGCCCCGGCCAGGCGATCGGCGCGGCCAAGGCCCACCCCGATCGCCAGATCTGCCTCCTCCTCGGCGACGGCGCCTTCGGCTTCTCCGGCCTCGAGTTCGACACCATGGCCCGCCACAACCTCCCCGTCGTCGGCATCATCGGCAACAACGGCATCTGGGCCCTCGAGCACCATCCGATGATGTTCCTCTACGGCTACTCGATGGCCGCCAAGCTGAGACCAGAGACCCGCTACGACCAGATCGCCGAAGCCCTCGGCTGCCACACGGAGCTGGTCGAGAAGCCCGCCGACCTCCGTCCGGCCCTCGACCGCGCTTTCTCGGCCGGCAAACCCGCTCTCGTCAACGTCCTCACCGACCCCGAGGTTGTTTATCCGCGGAAGGCGGTACTGGCCTAGCTGGATGACCTGCGGGCTCATAACCCGGGAGGTCGTGGGTTCAAATCCCAACCCGCTATAACGAAGCCCTCCCTGCGCGCCTAACGTTGTTAGGACGGGGCCTGGCTCGTCTACCGCACTCTGTCGATGACAAGGAGGCGCTGCCTGGTTTGCAGAACCGACCAGCCGAGCATTTCCGCCCAGGCTGCGGAATCCCCGCCGAGCAGTCGGGTATCGGCCCTAGACATCTTGTCCACCTCGGCAGCGCGGTCCTGGGAGTCCAGATGCTCGTCTGGGATTACCTCGGCAGCCAGCAGGTAGGCCACGAGCTCGCGCATCTCACTGTCCCTAAGCGTGGCAAGGCTCTTGCGTATTTGGTTGTCGGCGACATCATCAAGCAGCGCGATGGTCCAGCGCATGATGATGTTAAGCGCGTGGACGGAGCTCTCCGGCTCGTCGACGTCCACCCCGGGAAGTCGCACCCTGACTACGGCGAGCCCGAGCAGCGCGAAGGACACCCCGTTGGCCCAAGACTGCTGCCATGGGTGCCAGCTGAAGGCATGGGCAATTCCGATGCCAATGATCCCGAATGCTCCGTTGATTGCGAGGATGACTACCAACGAGCCGGCGAAAACCCCATGCGACCATTTCCACCAAAACCGATATCGCCTCGGGGAAAAGATTGCCGACCCAATTAGGGCTCCAGACGCGAACGCGGCGATAGCGGTCATCCGATTCGATACGGGGGTATAAGCCTGATACCTGCGACGCTGCCCGAGCGCGGATGACTGACGATGTGATCGAACATGGTCGTGATGACGCGAGATCCTTTCACGAGTGCACCGCTCGGCTCCTCCGACTGCTCCAGGGAGGTGAACGGGGCCCGGCGGACGAGGATGACCTCCGAACGGTTGTCGATGGTCTGACGCGCTTCCTCGCAGGAAGATTCCCGTCGCTCTCCTCGGCGGATGTCGCTGACATTACAAGCGAGAGCTTGGCGCGGCTGCTCGAGGCAAGCAAGAAGGATCGCATCGACCCCGGCCGCTCGGCGGCGCCCTATCTGACGCGGATCGCCCACAATCTGGCCGTTTCGCGCCTGCGCCAACCAACCAGCGTTGAACTGCCAGAAGGCGTCGAGCCGACCCTTGCGGACGACGATCTCGCACGGCTGCTCGACGCTCACGCAACCCACGAGCGCCTCCAGGCTGCCCTTGGCAAGGCTGCGCGCGCCGGGGATCACATGCTGCTAAGGGTGGTCAAGGCGTGGCTCACCCTTGCGGAGGGGAACGGTGTCCCGCCGTCAAGTCGTGAAGTGGCCGGGCGGTTGCGTATCAGCCATACGACCGTCAATGAAGCGCTTGCGCGCCTCCGGGACTACCTGCCAGCCTAGCCCTCACGAGCGTATTTGGAGTGTAGATCCGCAAGCAACCATGGAGCTCGACAATGCCTACGCATAGCGCCACCGCTGAAGCCCAGCATCAATCCGAGCGGGCCGAGGGAAGCAGAGACCTCGACGCTGAGACGATCGTTGACAACCTCGACGACGAGACCGTGCGCGCTCTTGGGCTCCTGCATAGGGCGCCGCGTGGCATCCCAGAGCTGGCGATAGCATCGTTTGACTACGGGACTCGCGGCATGCTCGAGGCGTACGGAGTCATCTCCAGCAAGCGTCGGGACGATCGCACGCTCGACGTCTCAATCACGCCGCTTGGCCGGGACGTCATCAAGCTGTCCGCGGAGCAGATGCCGACCCTGAAGGGCAGCGATCTCGCGGATGCGGTTAGACGCGCCAACGACCTTCTCTCGCTTGCGGAGACAGGTAGCGTGCGCGCTGTGTCGGCGTAGGCCATCGATCTGGACCACGGTTTTCATCGACGCCGCCTTCGTGTAGATCGCTCACGTTGCGAGCGCGCCTGGTTTGCCGGCATCGCTCCACGCCGCGCGGCGAACCTAGCACCCCCTCGCCGACGGGCGCAAGCGGAAGGAGCAACGTGGTGCATTGCGGAACTCGGGCGGCGCCATCTGAGATGCCTGCCCGTCGTCGCGAGCGGGCGTAAGCAGCAGCCAAGTTACACGGCCGGCTGCCCATTTAGCGGGCATCAATTCGGGCATCAATCTGAGGGCAAGTCGGGACAACTCAGGGGTGCCTGGCCAGTGTGGGCGTGCCTAGCCTCATGTAGATCCCGCAGAAACGCTCGATCTCATAACCCGGAGGTCGTGGGTTCAAATCCCACCCCCGCTATGACCAGATCGGTTTGATCAAATGGCCCTCGACGAGTAGAGGCCGCTCCAGGTTCACGGCCCGTCAAACTGCTGTCAACGGGCGCCGTTATCGTCTCCGCGCGAGCAGGGGCGGGTCCCGCTAAGGTCTCGGTGCGCGGCGGCCCGATGCCCTTCGGCGACGAACTACGCTCTGGCCTATGCCCGAATCAGAGAGCACTTCAGCTCGGAAGGGAAAGGCGACAGAGCACCTCATCGCCGCTAGCTGCATTCTGGCCAGCAACGGGCAGCTCAACGCGCTGACCGGCCTCGTCGACGATGAAGGCGTGGACGTCACGTTCAAGCGGCGCGACGGGTTCCGAACGGTCGACGTTCAGATCAAGAGCCGGTTCCTCGCAAGCTCGAAGAATTTGCGGAAGAACGGGACCTTCGTCGCCGACACCCGCGAGGCCACTTTTCGGCCGAGAGACGACCTCTACATGCTCTTTGTGGTCGTCGAGGCGAAGACGGCGACGTTCGGCCCCGTGTGGCTGGTGCCGAGCACGGTCCTCGACCAGAAGGCCTTTCGGGTCACTGTCAAGAAGAAGAAGCTGGTCCGCTTCCAGGCCTCCTCGAAGAAAAACTCAAAGGACAAGTGGCGGGCCTACCGGATGTCGGCCGAGAAGCTGGCTCCGGAGCTCCTGAGAATCGTGAAATCGCTCGAGAACTAGCCGGCCTCAGTCCAGGTGTCGGCGATCCGCGGGCGGGGGAATGGACGGCCCGCTGGCCAGTAGTCCTTGCGGCCTTCTACATCAACCGCGCCGCGACGAAATCCCGAACGAGTCGGGTATCCTTCGGTGCGAGGACGTCGATCTCCGACGGGCTCACGAGACGACTCGACGGTCCGCGATCAGCGGCCAGGAGGAACGACATGATCGAGTACGTGACACCCCGCAATGGTGCCCGCAGGCTGATGCCGCCGGCGCAGCGCGATGCACTCGCGTCAAACCCCGACCATCACGCAGACCGGACGGTCTCGGTCGAGGAACACCGGTACGTGGCCGGCGACCATACGCATCTCGAGGGACTTCTCGAGGAGGACGGCGCGAGCGTCGTCATCGCGTACACGCGCTTTTGGTCCACACCGCGGTGGCGCTTCGTGGTCGAGGCGCGGGCCACGGATGGCCGGATTCTCGCCCAGACGAAGAACGAGGTCTACGGCCGGCGCGGTGATCACGGCGCCAGGTTCGACCTCGAAGATCAGCTCCGCGAGGACAAGATCATCAAGTAGTTGTCGCCCGTAGGTGGGGCAGGGCGCGGCACCCGCAGGAGGATCGCCGCGCCCGGTCGCCTGCGCCAGTGCCCTGCCGCTCGCGGCGGCCCGGCCAGGTCTGACGGGATAGAGGCTGGCTTGGGCAGGTTGGCATGCGCTTCGGCTGGCCGGATCCATTATCAGTCCCAGCGTTCTTGCCAGCTCGTCCGAACTCTCGCTGGCGACGGGAGGGGGTTGGCGGAGCCGTACAGAAGCGCTTCGCTGGCTTGTGTGAGCGGTTTCTCTAGCTACTAAGATCTGCTTGGCCCGGGCTCAAGCGAGGACCGACTATGGGTGCCAATCTCGCTCCCGCTAGGCGCACTATCGATACTCCAGCTACATACAGTGGCCTTAGTTTTCCGTCTGAGCGTCCTGTAGCCTTTGAACAAACGGGATCTGATGAAAAAACTCCTGGCTCCCGGCGACCCTGACACGCCCTTGCTAACCTAGGTGACCATGGCTGACGGAGATCTCCAAGACGAGACCAATCGCCTGCTGGTGTCGTTGATCCGCCTGCAGAGCGAGAACCAGACTGAGACCATCCTCGAGCTCGACCGAGCCGGGATCGGCGCTTCCAGGATCGCCGACCTACTCGGCACCAGCCCCGGGACGGTCAGTGTGGCCCTGGCCCGGGCCCGGAAGAAGTCCAAGAAGGGCTAGAGGGAGACGAAGGAGATCACCATGGCCGAGAGCCTGGAAACCAGCATGGACGTCACCCTGATTCGCCGCGAGCTCGAGCGCCTGCGCAATGACGTCCAGAAGGTCGGCGAGCACGTCAAGGAGGTTGACGCCAAGGTCGACCGCTCGAACGCCGCTCAACTCGGGGCCATGGCAGCGGCCTTGGCGGCGGATGGTGATGTGCCGCGGGAGGTGGTGCTGAAGTCGGCCGGCATGAGCACCGCCGACATCGCCGTCGCCCTCGGCAAGAGCGAGAACGCCATCCGAGTTGCGTTGAGCCGCGCCCGCCGCCGCGGACAGCTGGGCTCCAAGAAACAGGGGGGCTGATGACCGAGTCGATCGACCTGTTCAACGAGATCCGCCAGCTGCGCTCGCGAGTCGAGGACATCGGCGGCATGACCGAAGTCCTGGTCCGGGCCCAGAGAGACTTGGTCCAGGAGCTCGTCTTCCGCCTCGGCGACGACCTGGCGCTGAAGGCCACCTTCCTGGCCGTCGACGGACAGCGGAGCCAGGGCGAGATCCTCGAGGTGCTGAAGAAGAACAAGACGCACGGCGCCAGCCACGCCACGGTATCCAGAAAGATCGAGATCCTTGAGAAGGACTTGCACCTGATCGAGCTCGTTGACCGCACCGCCAAGGGCAAGGTCTACAAGCGCTCGAGGCTCGATGAGATCCTGGGCATCTCGCGGCGGCTGGAGAAGTAGGCCGGCGTGGCCGGGCCGGAGAAGACCACGCCGCAGCACCTGCTGCGCGTCATCGTCGATGAGTTCGAGGAGCGCGGCTGGCGATACCTCAACGGTTTGCCGGCCCGGATCGCCACCCAGTGTCAGGAGCGCGGCGCTCTCGACGCCCGCGCCGCGGCCGAGCTGGCTGACTCCCGCTTCCTGGCCCGCAACCACACCGACCGGGCTAGCCTGCAGGAAGCACTCGTGCGGGCCTTCGCCAACCGCGTCCTCAAGGAGCCGCCGCCGCTCATGAATCAGAACAACATCAACATCACAGTGAACGGCGATCGCAACACTTTCGGCGACGTCACCCAGATCGGCCAGGAGATCAAGCTCAGCCTAGAGAGCCCGAAGACCGAGATTCTCGATGCTGTGGCTGGCCTCGTTCGACGCGGCCTGGACGGCCAGTTCTCCAAGGCCGACCTCGATGACTTGGCGGCGCTGGTCGAGACCCGAGGCGACATCGATCAGGCCGAGATCGAGACCGTCGTCGGCGAGGTCGTCGAGGCGGAGCAGCCGGAGCCGGGCAAGCTGGCAACCTTTCGCAAGGACGTGCTCACCGGGGCGACGACCACGCTGGTGGTCCAGGGCATCCTGGCGGTGCTGGGGATCCCCTTTCCAACCTAGACGGCTAGCGCTTACCAGCCGCCGAGCGCAGGGCTTCCTCAAGATCCCTGCGGCGAGCATGGTTATGGCTGAGGAACACCCGGGGCACGGCCTTGGCCGCCTCGGACCAAGGGGCGCTGCCGCCTCCGCCTTCGAGGACCCGGACCACGGCCAGGGCGCCGGTGCCGTCATCTCTCCAGCCGCGACGCTCGAATTCGTCTACCAACCGGCGCAGGGCCGCCTGGGGCGTCGGCCCGAGGCTCGAGAGCTCAAGCCGATCCGGGATGGTCTGCCTGCTGCCCATGGCTCCAGTTTGACGGCTCGTTTGAGGCTTCGGTCATTGTAGGTCCAGCCAAGGCGTCCGCTTGCAGGAGCTCGGAGACTTCGTGAGCCGAAGAGTGTGCCCCCAGGCGGCAGCAGAACCCAGGGCGCTGTTGCCCATTGCTGGAGCCGGATGTCGTCCGACCCAACGGCCACGCTCCAACGCTCCATGGCCGATTCGAATGATGGTCCGATCGACGAGCTGAGCCGCCTGGCTGTTCTCCTGCTCAAGCGTCTCTCCAGCAGCCAGGCCGAATTGATCGTTGAGATGCACCACGTGGGGATCAACACCGCGCGGATCGCCGAGCTGGTTGGCACGACCCCCAACACGGCCAACCAGGCCATTCAGCGAGACAAACGAGCGCGCAAGAAGGCCAAGACCAAGAAGTGACTGAGCCGACCGGCCCGGCCCGACGTAGGACTGGGGGGCCGTTGGAAGCCTGCCTACTCGAGCACGGTGATGGCGTAGTCGACTGCGCTGGCTTCGGTCAGCAAGATCTCCGTTGGAGATCCTCCTCGAGGGCTCAAGCCAGCAGATAGATGCCGAAGCCAGTGCGGTTCGCGCCGTCGAGCTGGCCCTTTCATTTCGGCCGTCTCCAGCCAGGCGTAGCGCTGGCGCGAGTCGCGGGGTAGAGGTCTGCGCCGACCCTAGGTCGACTTTTGTTTCGGTGAGGCCGGTTTGCGCCAAGCAGACTCAGGCGCCTTGCTTGAGAGAACGAGCAAGGCACTTTAGCTCATTGCACGGATCAGTTGAACCGGCTATGTAGAGCCACTTTAGACCTGTGTATCCCGGCCGGATGAGCCACAAGGACAAGTCCGAACGGCTGTCGCGAGTTCTCTGGGGGCCTATTTCGGCTCTAGAAAGCGGTAACGGTGGCCACGGGAGATCAGGATCGAGTCACCAGTCAGCTAGAGGCGCGCGGATTGCCACTGAGGAACTCCCGCAAATTGCCGCATCGTGCCGTTGCAGCTCTCGGATCAGCCCAGCGAGCGAAGCGTGTTGTGCGCCAGAGCCACGATGTCGACACCCAAGATCCCTGGAAACTTGTTGTCTAAGCGGAAAGAGCTTTGCTAAGCTCGGTGCACCTGCCCGCTAGTGGCGCAACCAAGACCCAAAGGAGGGGTGATGGCTGAAACCGATTCGGAACTCACGGCCGAGAAGGCTGCGGTTGCCTCGCTGGCGCTACAGATCGCCGACCGAGACCAAGCCTTGCTCGGGACCGAGCCCAGGCGAACCGAGTTGGTCCTCACGGAGGCCGGGCTTTCGATCAAGGACATTGCTCGCCTGACCGGACGGAACTACGACACTGTCAAGACGACGATTCGCCGGGCACGGAAGAAGTAGCCGGACATGTCTGAGCGCGGCGAAGAACTGTTGGAGTCCATCAATCAGAAGCTCGGCGTTCTTCTGGTCATGGTCGTCAACGAACGCTTGGAAGAGAAGCGCCAGGCTAGGAATCTCGACCAGCTTCTGGCCCGAGCCGGGCTTGGCAGCGCCGAGATCGCTGAGTATCTAGGCAAGACGCAACGAGCGGTCCAGAAGGCCATCAAGGAGTAGTCGATGGCCGAGTCAATCGACGCCTTCACTGAGCTGACTCGGGTCCGCCGAGGCGTCGATGGCCTCGCTGACCGGCTCGATCGAATTGAACGCCACCTAGCTACCACCGTCGCCTTGATGCGGATTGCCTACTTGAGCGAGATCGATCGGGCCGAGCGGGAAATCGTGGCCGAGCCGGTGGCCGCAGCGTTGCTGCGCTTCAGCCAGGACTGGATCAGCGCCGGCGAGCTGAAAAAGCGAGTGGCAAAGGAGACCGGGATCTCTGAGGCCACCATCAAGCGACGGGCCGCGGAGCTGGCAAGCCGCGGCGCGCTAGAGCGACGCGGTGCCGGACCCCGGGTTGGCTATCGGGCCACCGAACTTTTCGAGGTTTGAGTCGTGGCCAGCCGGTCCGACGTCGCCCAATCGACGCCGCCACCTGGCCGGCTTGGCTTCGGGATCCCGCGCTTGTCGGATTGGCTGCACTGATCACAGCTGCGGCAACCGTCGGCCCGGCTATCGGCGGTGCTAGCTCGGCGGTCCAGATCGTCTTGGCGGCGACCACGGTCGTGGTGCGGTTGGGCGCCCTGATCGTCAGCTGGGTGCGACGCGGCCGGACGGCAAGTCGACTCGTGGTCGACTGCGCCCAGCTTGAGACTCAGCGTCAACGCGAGCAAGAACGAGTTGCTGATCTCGAACACCAACTTGCTACGACCAGCCACGCCCTTTGACGGCGCCGGGTTCGGGACCGCCTTCAAACGCCCGCTTTCGATGAGGAGGAGAAGCCTTGCGCACTGCGCCGCTCGCTCTCGTGTCCGCATGAAAGCGAAAGCGATGGTGGTGGCCCAACCGGAAGCTCACTCGGTCGTGCAATGACGCGTGCGGCAGCAGCGCCAACCGTCCCTTGTC
Source organism: Solirubrobacterales bacterium (assembly GCA_035573435.1). Classification (GTDB taxonomy): domain Bacteria; phylum Actinomycetota; class Thermoleophilia; order Solirubrobacterales; family 70-9; genus AC-56. Next base: position 6,356 of record DATMZR010000002.1, on the reverse strand, counting down.
ACCCTTGCGGGAAGCCACCCAGCGCCCATATAGTCGTTGACGGACATCCGATGACCAAAAGGGGACATTCGGATGACTTTCTACAGGTAGCGAAGGCGCCGGTCTTGGCGACCGGGGCCGCCGGAGCGCGTGGGCCGGGGATTTACTGTCCTAACGACTCAGTCGCCAGATCGAAACCGCTACATCCGATTCGCTAGGCATATGGCAAATCTCGACGAGCTAGAAACCGGGCAGCGTCTGGAGGGCGTAATCCCGGGCAAGCGCGTCACCGCCATCGCGGTCACGCCGCATGGTCCGGACGCCGTCGAACTCACGTATCGAACGCCCGAGGGCGACCTCGGACAGCGGGTCCTTACCCGCGACGCGGAGATCAATCTCGCGATCGTCCCGGCGGAGGCACGGCCGCTCGACGCCGACGCGGCCGATTTCAAACTAGTGGCCGAGTGCCAACGGATCAAGCTCGCCGGCCTCTCCGACCCAATGCTCGCGGTGACGACTTCAGACATTCAGGCGCTGCCGCACCAACTCCGGGCCGTCTACGGCGAGCTTCTCCCGCGCACGCCGCTCCGCTTCCTCCTCGCGGACGACCCCGGCGCCGGCAAGACCATCATGGCCGGTCTCTACATCAAGGAGCTCATCCTGCGCGAGGACGTGAAGCGCTGCCTCGTGGTGGTCCCGGGCGGCCTGGTTGAGCAGTGGCAGGACGAGCTCTACCTCAAGTTCGGCCTTGCCTTCGAGATTTTCGAGCGCCGGCTCGGCGAGACGGTCTTCGGCGCTTCGGCCTTCGAGCAGCACCCGTTCCTGATCGCGCGAATGGACCAGCTCGCACGCAATGAGGATCTGCTCGCCGAGCTTGGCCGCACCGAGTGGGACCTGGTCGTCGTCGATGAGGCTCACCGAATGGGCGCCCACTACTTCGGCGCGGAGCTCCGCAAGACGAAGCGCTTCCAGCTCGGCGAGCTCCTCGGACGGATTGCTCGCCACCTCCTGCTGATGACCGCTACCCCGCACTCGGGGAAAGAGGAGGACTTCCAGCTCTTCCTGACCCTCCTTGACCGCGACCGCTTCGAGGGCAAGTACGACTCGAACCGCCACGACGCCGACACCTCCGGCGTCATGCGCCGGATGGTCAAGGAGGACCTGCTCACCTTTGATGGCAAGCCGCTGTTCCCCGAGCGGATCGCAGAGACCGTCCCGTACGAGCTGACCGAGCTCGAACAGGATCTCTACGAGCAGGTCACCTCGTACGTCCGCGAGGGGATGAACCGCGCCGCCCGGCTCGACGACAAGCGCCGCAACACCGTCGGCTTCGCTCTCACCATCCTCCAGCGCCGCCTTGCTTCGAGCCCCGAGGCCATCTACCGTTCGCTCGAGCGACGAGTCGAACGGCTCGAGCGCCAGAAGCGGCTCCTCCTCTCCGGCGCCGAGGCCTCAGACCCAGAGGGAGGGGAAGCGGTCGGGGAGTTCGACGAGTTCGACGACGAAGAGTTCTCGGCCGAGGAGCTCGAGAACCTCGAGGACGAGTTCGTCGATGCGGCGACTGCTGCCCGTACGGTCGAGGAGCTGGACGCGGAGCTTGCCGAGCTGCGCGACCTGGTCAGCTCCGCCGCCGGCGTCCGCTTGGCCGAGACCGACCGGAAATGGTCCGAGCTGAGGACGATTCTCGAGGACAACACGCTAAGCAAGTCGGGCGCCGGCGACGAGCGGCGCAAGCTGATCGTCTTTACCGAGCACCGCGACACGCTCGAGTACTTGAAGCAGCGCATCGGCTCGCTCCTCGGCCGGCCCGACGCGGTCCGGGTGATCCATGGCGGCATCCGGCGGAATGACCGCCGCACGATCACCGAGGAGTTCACGCACAATCCCGACTGCCAGATCCTGATCGCAACGGACGCGGCCGGCGAGGGCCTCAACCTCCAGGCCGCGCACCTAATGGTGAACTATGACTTGCCCTGGAACCCGAACAGGATCGAGCAGCGGTTCGGGCGCATCCACCGGATCGGCCAGCGGGAGGTCTGCCGGCTCTGGAATCTGGTCGCCGAGGGAACCCGCGAGGGCGAGGTCTTCGTCCGGCTGCTTGCGAAGATCGAGGAGCAGCGGAAGGCTTACGGCGGCAAGGTCTTCGACGTGCTCGGCTCTGCCTTCGGGGAGACGCCGCTGCGCAAGCTCCTGATAGAGGCGATTCAGTATGGCGAGCTGCCCGAGACCCGGGCGAAGATGGAGCTGGTGATCGACGCCAGCGTCGCGAAAGGAATCGAGGAGCTGCTCGCCGAGCGAGCGCTCGCCACCGACTCCATCCAGGATGCGGACATAGCTGAGCTGCGGCGGCAGATGGACGAGGCACGCGCCCGCCGACTTCAGCCCCACTACATTGAGGGCGCCTTCCGCGCGGCGTTCAGCCGGCTCGGCGGCAAGGTCCGAAAGCGCGAGGCAGGCCGCTTCGAGATCACCCACGTTCCCACGCAGCTCCGCGACGCCGCTCGGGGCCCTGTTGCGACCCGCTACGACCGCGTCACTTTCGACAGACAGCACCTGCTCGACGAGTCCAGCGCTCGCGCGCAGCTGCTAGCGCCCGGACACCCCCTCCACGATGCAGTTGTCGATCTGGCAATTTCCCACTTCCAGCGGACCCTCGAGCAGGGGACAGTCCTCGTGTCGCCCACCGTCACCGAGCCACACCTTTTGGTCGGCGTCGTCCAGGAGGTAGTCGATGGGACCGAGGCCTCGGTCGCGCGCCGCTTCGGTTACGCATTCATCGGCGAGGATGGCGCGGTCGAGGAGGCCGGGCCGGCTCCATACCTCGATTGCGTCCCGGCGCCCGCGACCGATCGGACCGATGCGATGCGGGTGCTGCCCTGGCTCGTCGGTGCCGAGGACCGCGCAGAGAGCTGGATAATCGCCTACCGGGTGCCGGCGTTCCTCGAGGAGGTCCGCACACGTCGGGAGGCGGAGCTCGAACGCGTCCGCGACCAGGTCGACCAGCGGTTGGTGCGCGAGAGCGAGCGGCTTCAGCTCGAGGCGATGGTCGCCCGAGAGAAGGAGCAGATCGGTCAGAAGCCTCGCGAGAGCCATTCCAGCCTGATGCAGAAGGCCGCTGACCTCGACGCGCGCCGCGATGCCCGCCTAACCCTCCTCGCCCAGCAGCTCGAGATGCAGTCGCGCCCGCCGCGAGTCGCGACCGCCGCGCTCGTACTGCCACTTTCCGCAGTCGAAGAGGACGTTCCAGAGAAAGCGCCGATCCACGCACTCGAGACCAAGGCGGTGGAGCGTCGCGGGATTGATCTCGTGCTCGCGCAGGAAACCGAGCTCGGCCGATACCCGGTCGAGCAGGCCTTCAACAACCCCGGATTCGATGTCCTCTCGCACCGCGACGGTGACGATCCGATCCGGATCGAGGTGAAGGCGCGAATCTCAGGTGCTGACGACTTCTTCGTGACCCACAACGAGGTCCTGACGGCCCTGAACAGCGCTCCCCGCTACCGACTCGCGCTCGTCAGCGTCGATCCGCGAGGGCCCGACCACGACGAGGTTCGCTACCTCGAGAACCCGTTTGCAGGATTCGACACCGGTGACTTCGATGCCACGGGCCACCGCGGCAAGTGGGAGGCCGCTTGGGACCGGGGTAGGGGACCGTTCTAGGATGGCCGACGATGAGACAGGGGTGACGGGCGTTCCAAAGCGCAAGCTGATCGAGGTGTCATTGCCGCTTGAGGCGATCAACCGGGAATCGGCCCGCGAGAAGTCGATTCGCCACGGCCACCCTTCGACGCTGCATTTGTGGTGGTCGCGTAAACCGCTTGCAACGGCGCGTGCGGTGCTCTTCGCCCAGCTTGTCGACGATCCGTCGTCGCACCCGGACAGATTCCCGACCGAGAAAGAGCAGCGGGCCGAGCGCGAGCGCCTACACCGCCTGATCGAGCGGCTCGTCGTCTGGGAGAACATCCGCGACCAGATCGTGCTCACGGATGCGCGTGAGGAGATCCTCGCCTCCACCGATGGCAACCCGCCACCGATCCTCGACCCGTTTGCCGGCGGCGGCACGATCCCGCTCGAGGCACAACGGCTTGGGCTTGAGGCCCATGCCTCCGACCTGAACCCGGTCGCGGTCCTCATCAACAAGGCGTTGATCGAGATCCCGCCTAAGTTCGCCGGGCGCCCGCCCGTGTTTCCGGGGCTCGCCGGGGAACGGACGAGCTGGGAAGGTGCTACCGGTCTCGCCGCCGACGTGCGCGCCTATGGCGAGTGGATGCGCGACGAAGCAGAGAAGCGCATCGGACAGCACTACCCGAAGGCGAAGCTCGAGGACGGAAGCGAGGCGACGGTGATCGCCTGGATCTGGGCGCGAACGGTGACCTGTCCGAACCCGGCCTGCGGAATCGAGATGCCGCTTACGAGTAAGTGGTGGCTCGGCAAGAAGAAGGGAAAGGAGGCATGGGTGCGCCCGGTGATCGCGGCCGACCCGGAGCATCCGAGCGGGAAGAGGGTGGACTTTGAGGTTGGGCATGGGAAGGCGGGGGCGCCGAGCCAGGATGAGGATGGGACGGTCGGGAGGAATGGGGCGACGTGTATGGCATGTGGGTCCGCGGTGCCTCTGGCACACGTACGGATTGAGGGGAAGGCCGGACGGCTTCGTGAACAGCTGATGGCGGTCGTCGCCGAAGGGGACCGTAGGCGCGTCTACTTGCCTCCGGACGAAGCACAGCGGGCGGCAGTGCGGGTTCAGGGTGCGAACGACCTTCCCGAGGTGAACATCCCGGATCAGGCGCTGGGATTTCGAGTTCAGGCCTACGGCATGACCCGTTGGACCGACCTCTTCACCGACCGCCAGCTACTGGCTCTGACGACTTTCAGCGACCTGGTCATGGAAGCCCGAGAGCGCGTGTTCAGCGACGGTCTGGCCGCGGGCGCGCCGGCCGGTCCCCGCCTCGAAGCGGACGGCACCGACGCCCAGGCGTACGCGGATGCGGTGGCGACCTACCTAGGACTGTCGATCAGTGGACCCTTGGCTCGTAACTGCATGCTCGCAACCTGGGACAGCGGACCAACGACGACCCGGGCGACAACCGGCGGAAGCGCGAGGACCGAGCACGTTCGAAGTGCGTTCGCTCGGCAGGCGCTTGCCATGTCGTGGGACTTCGCGGAGGCCAACATTCTCAGTGCGTCTGGTGCCTCATACCTCTCGGGTTTCAAATGGGTCCTGCCTGCCATCGAAGGCTTGTTCGCGGCTGGACGCGGCTTCGCCGCCCAAGGGGACGCGGCGTCCGCTTCCGGCGAGGGGTTCCTTCTAAGCACCGACCCGCCCTACTACGACAACATCGGCTACTCCGATCTCTCGGACTTTTTCTACGTCTGGCTGCGCCGCTCACTCCTCGCCGTTCATGCAGACCTTCTAAGCACCGTGCTCGTTCCAAAGGCCGAGGAGCTCGTCGCGAATCCGTATCGGCACGACGGCAAGGACGGCGCGAAGCAGTTCTTTGAGCACGGATTCCGGGAGGTATTTGCTCGCGCGCGAAAATCGGCGCTATCCGACTTTCCGGTCACGGTCTACTACGCGTTCAAGCAGTCAAACGCCGGCGATGACGGGGTCGCTTCTACGGGTTGGGAAACGCTGCTCGAGGGCATGATTCGATCCGGATGGGCAATCACGGCTACATGGCCGATGCGCAGTGAGCTTTCCAACCGCATGCTGAGCCGAGGGACTAACGCCCTTGCCTCCTCGATCGTCCTCGCCCTACGTCCGCGGCCGGAAGATGCACCAACCACCGATCGCCGCGGGCTGATCGCCGCCCTACACGACGAGCTGCCGGACGCCTTACGCAAGCTCCAGCAAGGCGCGATCGCCCCGGTCGACCTGCCGCAGGCCGCGATCGGCCCCGGCATGGCGGTGTTCTCGCGCTACTCGAAGGTGATCGAGGATGACGGCTCGCCGATGACCGTCCGCTCGGCATTAGCGCGGATCAACGAGATCCTCGACCAGGTGCTGAACGAGCAGGAGGGTGACTTCGACCCCACGACGCGCTTTGCGATCGGTTGGTATCGCCAACACGGTTACGACACGGCCGACTTCGGCGGTGCAGACAACCTCGCGCGCGCGCGCAACACATCGGTCGAGAGAATGGCCCAGGACGGGATTCTCAAGAGCGCCGCCGGCAAGGTGACCCTGCTGGGGCCCACCGGGATGCCCGAGGACTACGACGTCTCAGGCGACGACAGCTTCAGCACATGGGAGGCGCTCCAACATCTGATCGCGCGCCTCGACCGCGACGGCGTCCCCATGGCGGGCGAGCTGCTCGCGAGCGCGCAGGAGCGCGTCGACGGCCCCGTCGACCCTGAACTCGTCAAGGAGCTCGCCTTCC
>DATMZR010000001.1 GCA_035573435.1 Solirubrobacterales bacterium | reverse complement strand
TCGAATTAAACCACATGCTCCGCTGCTTGTGCGGGCCCCCGTCAATTCCTTTGAGTTTTAGCCTTGCGGCCGTACTCCCCAGGCGGGGCACTTAATGCGTTAGCGCCGGCACGGGAGGAGTCGACACCTCCCACACCTAGTGCCCATCGTTTACGGCGTGGACTACCAGGGTATCTAATCCTGTTCGCTCCCCACGCTTTCGCGCCTCAGCGTCAGTACCGTCCCAGCGAGCTGCCTTCGCCATTGGTGTTCCTCCTGATATCTGCGCATTCCACCGCTACACCAGGAATTCCACTCGCCTCTTCCGGACTCGAGCCCGACAGTATCCACCGGCTTTCCAGGGTTGAGCCCTGGACTTTTACAGCGGACTTACCGGGCCGCCTACGCGCGCTTTACGCCCAATGATTCCGGACAACGCTTGCCCCCTACGTATTACCGCGGCTGCTGGCACGTAGTTAGCCGGGGCTTCTTCTGGAGGTACCGTCAGTACGGACGGCTGTTCGCCGCCGCACCTTCGTCCCTCCTGAAAGGGGTTTACAACCCGAAGGCCTTCTTCCCCCACGCGGCGTTGCTGCGTCACGCTTTCGCGCATTGCGCAAGATTCCCTACTGCTGCCTCCCGTAGGAGTCTGGGCCGTGTCTCAGTCCCAGTGTGGCTGACCGTCCTCTTAGACCAGCTACCCATCGCAGCCTTGGTGAGCCGTTACCTCACCAACAAGCTAATGGGCCACGGGCCCCTCCCAAAGCGGAGGCCGAAGCTTCCTTTACTCACCGCGCTTGAGCGCGGTGAGCACATCCGGTATTAGCCCGAGTTTCCTCGGGTTGTCCCGGTCTTCGGGGCAGGTTACCCACGTGTTACTCACCCGTTCGCGGCTTAGCCCCAGGGCAAAGCCCTGGTTCGTCGCTCCACTTGCATGTATGAGGCACGCCGCCAGCGTTCGTCCTGAGCCAGGATCAAACTCTCCATGAAAAGTGACTCGAGGGTTTCAATCCGGCGCCCCAGTCACGGGATGCCGGCTCCTCTGTCTCAGAGAGTTGTCATGCCTGGCTGGCCACCGAGTACACAATCCGGCGACCGACATGACAGGGTTGATGGCCCGCCGCGCGTGGCCGAAGCCCCGACGGCGGGTCGGACGTGGTTCACGAGCCTCGGAACCTGGTTCCTTGGCTCGCGCGCTGCTCAGTTTTCAAGGACCGCTTTCGAGCCTGCGCGGAGGGACTCTCCGGGCAGGCACGATCCGCCCCGAAGGCGACCATCGAGTATATCGCCCGGCGCAAGACCTCAGGCCCCCCCTGCCACCCGCAAGCGCCTGTGGCGGCGTTTCCCGACCTGAAGCACCTGGCCATCGACCTCCGCGGCGGGCACGTCCAGTCGCCCCGCCTCCACGACGCGCCCTCCGATCCGCACGCCGCCCTGGTCGATCAGCCGGCGCGCCTCACTGCGAGAGAGGCCGAACTGCTCGGCCAGCAGCGCCGGCAGGTGGACCGCCCCGTTCGGGCCGCTCGCCTCCACCACAGCCTCGGCGACCTCCTCCGGGACCTCGTGGCGAACGTGCAACCGGTCGAAGTACTCCTCCGCATCGGCGGCCGCACCCCCACCGTGGAATCGCTCCACCAGCCGCCGGGCGAGCTCGCGCTTAGCCTCACCCGGATGCCCGTCGGGGTCCAGCTGCTCCCTCAGCAGGAGGCTGTAGTAATCCCCCATCGCCGCATCGGGCACGCTCATCAGCTTCCCGAACATCTCCTCCGGGGCATCTGTGACGCCGACATAGTTGCCCAGCGACTTGCTCATCCGTCGCACCCCGTCGGTCCCCGGAAGGATCGGCATCGTGACGATCGACTGCGCCGGAAGGCCGAACGACTCCTGCACGTCGCGACCGAACAGCAGGTTGAACTTCTGATCCGTCCCCCCCACCTCGACATCAGCCTCCACCGCCACCGAGTCATACCCCTGAAGCACGGGATAGAGCAGCTCGAGGAGCGAAATCGCCTCCTCCGCCTGCATGCGGCGGCTGAACTCCTCCCGCTCGAGCAGGCGGGCCACCGTGAACCTTCGCACCAGGCCGAAGAGCTCGTCGCTGCCCATCGCCAACCACTCACTATTGCGCCGGACCTCCGTCCGGTCGGGGTCGAGCACCTTGAACGCCTGTTCCTGAAACGTCTGAGCATTGGCCGCGATCTCCGCCTCCGTCAGCACCGGGCGCTCCACCACGCGCCCGCTGGGGTCGCCGACACGCGCCGTGTAGTCGCCGATGATCAGCACGACGAGATGGCCCGCGTCCTGAAAGGCGCGCAGCTCGTCCAGGACCACGACGTGCCCCAGATGAATGTCGGGAGCCGTGGGGTCGATCCCCAGCTTCACCCGCAGCGTCCCCTCGCCCTCCAGCTGCTCCTCGAGCCGTCCCTCGGGCAGCGCCTCGACGGCACCCTCGATGAGGCGCCGCGCCTGCCCGGCCGCTGCGGATTCCGTCACCGGGCCAATGCTAGACTGACGCGCCCGCGCGGCGGGATGTGCGTTCTGCGCGCGGTCCTTGGGTGATCGTTGACCTGGCGACCTTCCCCGCCATGGTCGCTGGCGCCGAGCGGCTCCCCCGAGATGGCCCCCATCCGAGCGAGACCACATGCCTCCACTCAGGACTAGACGGTCCCGACGCGGTTCCTCCAACGGGGGGACGCGCGAGGAAGGCTCGTCGCGCGTTGACGGCCACTGAGGGGCCCAACGGGGGCGAGCCCCCCTCCCCCGCCTCGCCGGCCCCGTCGGCCTCGCCCCCCGATCGCCGGCCGAAGCTCAAGAAGCTCCGTCTCGCGCTCGTCTTCGTGGGCCTGTCCGTGCTCGCGTTCGTCTCCTGGATCTTCGGGATCATGATGGCGGTCACAAGCGACCTGCCCCAACTCGAAAGCCGTGCCCAGTTCGAGAGCGCCGAGAACTCGACCCTCTACGACATCAACGGCGAGAAGATCGCCACACTGACCAACAACCAGGGGCGGATCCTCGTTGAGTCGGCGGACATCGCGCCGGCGATGAAAGAGGCCACGGTTGCAATCGAGGACCAGCGCTTCTACGAGCACCGCGGCATCGACTACGAGGGCATTGGCCGCGCCGTCTTCCAGGACATCCTCCATATGGGCGCCGCGCAGGGTGGCTCGACCATCACCCAGCAGTTCGTGAAGAACGCGCTTCGCGCTCAGGGCAACCGCACCGTGTTCGCGAAGCTTCGCGAGGCGGCCCTTGCCTACCAGCTGGAGCGCAATTGGGACAAGGACAAGATCCTCACCGAGTACCTGAACGAGATCTACTTCGGCGAGGGCGCGTACGGGATCGAGGCGGCCGCGAGAACCTACTTCGGCTGGAACCATCCGGGGTGCGGCGATCCTGGGAACCGCTGCGCGTCGCAACTCCTCCCCTGGGAGGCGGCGATGCTCGCCGGCCTGATCTCGAATCCGAGCGGCTACGACCCCAAGGTCGCCCCCGAGAGCGCGACCGCACGACGGAACCTGGTGCTCCAGAACATGGCCGACCAGGGCTACATCGCTCCGGAGGATGTCGAGCAGTACTCCCACGAGCCGGTACCCGCCCCCTCGCAGATCAAGACCCCGGAGGAGGACTCGAGGGCTCCGTACTTCACCTCGTGGCTCCGTCAGCAGCTCGTCGACAAGTACGGCGCCGGCGAGGCATTCGGCGGCGGGCTCGACGTCACCTCGACGCTCGACCTCTCGCTTCAGGACGAGGCCCAGCAGGCCGCCTACAGCCGCACCGCGGGGGTAGGCCTGAACTCGGCCGTGGTCGTCCTCGACAACGTGACCGGAGGCGTGCGCGCGATGGTTGGCGGCTACGACTACCGAAAGCAACCGTTCAATCTCGCCACCCAGGGACAGCGCCAGCCGGGCTCCTCTTTCAAGCCGTTCACGCTTGTGACCGCCCTCGAGCAGGGCATCTCGCCTGACACCGTCTATTCCTCCCGGCCCAAGGAGCTCCCCTTCAAGACCCCGGGCGTGAAGGCGCCACAGCGTTTCGTGGTCCACAACTACAACGACAGCTACCTGGGGAGTGCCTCGATCGCGACCGCGACGACCTACTCCGACAACTCGGTGTACGCCGAACTGGGCCTTCAGGTCGGGACCGAAAACATCGCCAAGACCGCTCACGAGATGGGCGTCGGGACGCCGATCTCGACCAACCCGGCGATGATCCTGGGCGGCCTGGAACAGGGCGTGACCCCGCTCGACATGGCCCACGCCTTCCAGACCCTCGCCCACGACGGCCAGCGCGTAAGCGGCACGATGGCCTCGGCGGACGGCGAACCGATCGGGATTCAGAAGGTGAGCGACAAGCCGCCCGGCGCCGGCGGCGACGTGATCGAGACCAACAACGGCGACCCCGGCCAAGACAGGGTCGAGACCGACCAGGTGGTCCCACCCGACGTTGCCGCCACCGCCCGGTCGATCCTGAGCACGGTGGTCTCGCAGGGGACCGGCACGCTGGCCTCGACCGGCGCCTCCGTCGAGTGGGGCAAGACCGGCACAACCGAGAACAACGGCGACGCCTGGTTCGTCGGCGCCACCCAGGACATCACGGTCGCGGTCTGGGTGGGCCACGCCGACTCCGTAAAGCCGATGGAGACGGAATTCGGTGGGGCGCCCGTGGACGGTGGAACGATCCCTGCCGAGATCTTCCACGACGTCGTTTTGGCCTACGAGCAGTTGAACCCCGACCGGGGCCGTGACGGCGAATCCACCGCCGGCGCCCCGGATACCACCCCCTCCCCGACGGCGCCCGCGCCCGCGCCGTCTCCACCATCGTCTCCGGATCAGGGCGACACGCAGCAGCAGGCGCCCACCCAACCGGCCCCGTCCACCGGCCCCCCACCGAGGGGCGGCAGCGGGGGCAGCGGCGGCGTCTCGGCCGGGTAACGAGGGAGGGGTCGCTCAGCGAAGCGGCCGCGAGAGGTACTCGCTGCCGGCGGCGCAGAAGCGCCAGGGAAGCTCGGCGGCGCGGCTGATGCCGATGCGGGGCCCTGTCTCGACCATCACCTCACGCCAGTCGTGGTCGCGGCCTCGCAGCTCGAACGGGGGCTCGGTGAGCGGCGTTCGGTCCATCTCCAGCCCGATCCCGAGCGCCTCGGTCAGCTTGCCAGGCCCCGAGCACAGCTCGCGTGCCCCTTCGCGGCGGCGACGCCGGGCCATCTGATCGATCCCCCAACGCGGCTCCAGTGCGCGGATCAGCACCGCGGCGGCCCTTCCCTCCGGTTCGCAGACGAAGTTGAGGCAGCAGTGGACCCCGTAAGACAGGTACACGTAGGCGTGCCCGGGAGGACCGAACAGCGGCTCGGTACGCGGCGTCAGGCCAACGTATGCATGACAGGCGGGATCGTCGCGCTCGTAGCTCTCGCATTCCACGATCACCCCGCCGGTGCCGTCGAACAGAAGCGCGCAGCCGATCAGATCGCGGGCAACGTCGCGCACCGAGCGATCGAAGAAGCCGGCATCGAGCCGGCCCGCTGCGAGCAGCTGGGAGGTCAACGCCGGACCTCGGCCAGGGAAGCCCTGGCGGCCTCGAGCTGCTCGGCGAGCCGCGCGGGCGCGGTACCGCCGACCGAGCCCTTCGACTCCTGCCATCGCTCCGGGCGAAGCGCCTCGTAGTAGGAGTCATCCAGCAGGTCCGAGTGGCGGGCAAGGTCTTCGGGGGTCAGCGCGGACAAGGATTTGCCCTGCTCGAGCGCCTCGCGCACCATGCCCCCGACCACACCGTGGGCCTCTCGGAACGGCATCCCCTTGCGGACCAGGAGGTCGGCGATGTCTGTCGCGGCCGCGAACTCGTCAGCGGCCGCCTCGGCAAGCCTGCCGCGGTCGAAGCTCACGCCCGCGAGCATCCGCTCCGCCGCCTCGAGACAGAGCTCCAGGTTGTCGGCGGCGTCGAACAATGCCTCCTTGTCCTCTTGGAGGTCCTTCGAGTAGGCGAGCGGCAGGCCGTGCATCACCCCCGTGAGGGTCAAGAAACCCGAGGCGATTCGTGGGGCCTTTGCGCGGAGGAGCTCCGCGGCGTCGGGGTTCTTCTTCTGCGGCATGATGCTCGAGCCCGAGGAGAAATCCTCGGGCAGCTCGCAGAAGGAGAACTCGGTGCTGGACCACAGCACAATCTCGGCGCCCAGGCGCGACAGGTGCATGGCGCAGATGGCTGCCGCGGCCAGATAGTCGAGGACGAAGTCTCGGTTCGAGACGGCGTCGATCGAATTGGGCGCCACCGCGTCGAAGCCCAGGTCGCGCGCGACAGCGTCGCGATCGAGGTCCCAGTTCAACCCCGCGAGCGCCCCTGAGCCCAAGGGAAGCTCACCCGCGGACTCGCGAGCCTGCGCGAAGCGCCCCGCGTCGCGCCGCACCATCCAGAAGTAGGCCAGCACGTGGTGCCCCAGATAGACGGGCTGCGCTCGTTGCAGGTGCGTGTAGCCGGGCATTGGCCAGTCGGCGTGGCGCTCCGCCAGCTCCAGCAACCGCGCCATCAGCGATCCGGCAAGCTCGGTGGCGCGCCCGGCGTGGTCGCGCACATACAGAGCGACGTCGGTCGCCACCTGGTCGTTGCGCGAGCGCCCGGTGTGAAGCTTGCCGCCAAGAGGGCCGACGATCTCGGTCAGGCGGCGTTCGATCGCCATGTGGACGTCCTCGTCTCCGTCCAGCGGGAAGGAGCCGCCCTCCAGCTCATCGGCGACCGTCTCCAGACCCCCCTCGATCCGATCGAGCTCGTCTGCTTCCAGGATCCCGGCGGCACGCAGAGCGCGCGCATGCGCCATTGACTGCTGGATGTCGTACGGCGCCAGCCGAAGATCGAAGCCGATCGAGGCGTTGAGGCGCTGAAACAGCGGATCGGGTGGGTCGCGGAAGCGAGCCATGCGGGCCAGTGTATGGTCGCTGCGGTCAGACGGACCGAAGCACGTGGGTGTGATGTGAACCGGGTAGGCTGGCGCGCCGATGAGGTTCCTGATCACGGGCGCCACCGGGAAAGTGGGCAACGCGGTCGCCCGCCGGCTGGCCGGCCGTGGCGACGAGGTGGTGGCGCTGGTTCGCAACCCCGCCAAGGCACGCGAGGTACTTCCGGCCGGCGTGAAGCTCGCCCAGGGAGACGTCACCGACCCGGGCTCGATCCGCAAGGCGGCCGAGGGGGCCGAGGGCGTGTTCAACTGCATGGGCTTGTTCGAGCAGTGGTTCGCTGACCCGGGCATCTTCGACCGGGTGAACGCCGAGGGAGCGCGCAACGTCGTCGCGGCCGCACGTGAGGCCGGCGCCCGGCGGGTGGTCCACACCTCCACGTTCGACGTCTTCCACGCCGAGTCCGGTGGCGTGGTGTCCGAGAAGGCGGTCGCCGATTACCCCAAGGGCACCGCATATGAGCGCTCCAAGCAACACGCCGAGGAGCTGGTGCTCGACCAGGCGAACGGCGACATCGAGATCGTGATCGCCAATCCGTCGAGCGTGTACGGGCCGGGCCCGTGGCAGGGCACGGGGCTCGACCGGGCGTTCCGCGACGTGATCCGCCGCCGACTGCCGGCCGCTCCGCCCGGAGGAATGACCCTCGTGCACGCGGACGACGTCGCCGCTGGGCATCTGGCCGCCTTCGACCGCGGCAAGCCGGGCGAGCGCTACCTGCTCGCCGACGGCTACGCGTCCATGCGCGAGTTGCTCTCGGCGGCGGTCGCCGAAGCCGGCCGGGGCTGGGTCCCGCCGACGCTGCCAGTCCCGCTCGCCAGGGCCCTGGCGACCACGGGCGAAGCCGTCTCCAGGCTGATCCGGCGCCCGCCCCTGCTGGGCTCCGGCCAGCTCCACTTCCTGCTCTGGCAGGTGCGTGCGGACAGCTCCAGGGCGCGCACCGAGCTGGGAGTCGAGTTCACCCCGTGGGAGGAGGGCGTCCGCAGCACCGTGCGCTGGATGATCGACGAGGGCAAGGTCTAGTGCCGAGCTACGAGACCCTCCAATACGAGGTCGCCGACCGGGTGGCGGTGCTGACGCTGGACCGTCCGGAGCAACGGAATGCGGTCAGCCGCCAGATGAACGCCGAGCTTCACGACGCGTGGCGGCGCTTCCGGGACGACGACGGCGCATTCGTGCTCGTGCTCACCGGGGCCGGCAGCGCCTTCTGTGCCGGGTGGGACCTGGCTGACGCCGCCGAGTGGCCGATGCCGGAGTGGGACGAGTTTCGCCGCAGCGTCTACGAGCTCCCCGGGGCGTGCGGGTACACCCGCAAGGTCGACGTGTTCAAGCCGGTGCTCGCGGCCGTCAACGGCTGGGCCGTGGCCGCCGGACTCGAGACCGCCTTGCTGGCCGACATCCGCATCGTGGCCGAGAACGCGGTGTTCGGCGCGCTGGAGCGCCGCTGGAACATCGTCGCCGGTGACGGCATGACCGTGCGGCTGCCACTGGCGGTGGGCTACGCAAAGGCGATGGAGCTGATCATCACCGGTCGCCCGGTCGATGCTGAGGAGGCGCTGCGGATCGGGTTGGCGAACGAGGTCGTGCCCGAGGGCCGAGCGCTCGAACGAGCGCTGGAGCTTGGCCGCGAAATCGCCGCGCTGCCGCAGGGAGCGATCCGCACCGACAAGGAGACGATGGTCCGAAACGTCGGGAGGACCCTCGAGGAGCAGCTTCGAATCGAGGCAGAGGCGACGATCTCCATGTGGCTGCGCCGCGACTCACACGCGATCGGCGCTCGCGCCTTCAAGGAGGGCCAAGTCCCCGAGTGGCCTAATCACGGCCTCTGAGCAGACCTGTCACACGCGGGGCCGGAGGCCCAGCGCAACGGCCAGGGCATCGGTGACCCGCTCCACCTCCGCCTCGCCCATGCCGGTGAAGAAGGGCAGCGCCAGCGAGCGCCGCGACACCTGCTCGGCAATGGGGAACTCTCCCTCGCGGTGCCCGTAGCGCTCCCGGTAGTGCCACATCAGGTGAATGCACGACAGATAGGCCTTGGCCGCCACCCCCTGCTCAGCGAGGGCCGCGATCACCGCATCCCGGTCGATCGCCTCGGGCAGCTGGACCGCGTACACGAACCAGCTCCGCCGCTCTTGACCGCGGTCCGCGCACGGCAGTATGAGGCCTTCCGCATCTCCCTCGCCCGCGGGGTTGGCGCCCATCTCCGCCAAGCGCTCGCCGTAGAGCGCGGCAACCTTCGCGCGCGCGGCCAGCAACTCATCCGCCCGCTCGAGCTGCGCGATTCCCAGCGCTGCCTGCAGGTCGGTGAGCCGGTAGTTGAACCCCAGCCGCTCGTGCGCCAGCCAGCCCATGTCCTCGGCTCGGCCCTGGTTGCGTTCGCTGCGCAACTGGGCTGCGATCGGCGGGCTCGAGGGGACGATCACGCCGCCTTCGCCCATCGTCAGCTGCTTGTTGGCGTAGAACGCAAAAGTGGCCAGGTGACCTCGCGCGCCCACGCGTACGCCATCGGCGTCCACGGCCCCGACCGCCTCGCAGGCATCCTCCAGCACGCCCAATCCGCGGTCGGAGGCCAGGGCCTCGAGCTCCGGCAGCGCTGCCGGGTAACCGAAGATGTCGACGGGCAAGAGCCCGACGGTGCGGTCCGTCACCGTGGCGCGGGCCGCGGCGGGGTCGAGGTTGAAAGTCAGCGCGTCGATGTCGCAGAAGACCGGCGTGGCGCCCTCGTACAACAGGCAGTTCGCCGAAGCCACGAAACTGAACGGGGTGGTCAGCACCTCGTCGCCCGGCCCCCAGCCCAGCGCGCGGACGCCAAGGTGGAGGGCGGCGGTGCCGGAGGAGACTGCGACCGCATCGTCGACCCCCTGCCAGGCAGCGAACTCTCGCTCGAAGCGCTCCAGCATCGGCCCCAGCGATAGCCGCCCCGAACGCAACACCTCCAGCGCCAGCTCCTCCTCGCGCGCGCCCAGCTCGGGACGGGCCAGGGGAATCGGCTCGCCGTCGCTCACGAATGCGTCGGCGCCTGCTGGGCGGCGGGCTCGGCAGCCTGCTCTGGTTGCGGAACCTTCCTCCGCGGCTGAAACGCGTACTCGAGCGAGTCGACGAGCGCCTCCCACGACGCCTCGATGATGTTCTCCGAGACGCCGATCGAGCCCCAGGACTCCTGCCCGTCGGCGGCGTCCAGCAGGACGCGGGTCACCGCCCCCGTGCCGTGATGCGCATCGAGGATCCTCACCTTGTAGTTGACCAGCTCGATCTCCGCCAGATGCGGATGGAGGTCGGTGATCGCGTCACGCAGCGCGCGGTCGAGCGCGTTCACCGGCCCGTTTCCTTCCGCGGTCCGCACGTGGCGCCGGCCGTCCACCCAGATCTTGATCGTCGCCTCCGTCTCGACCTTGCCGTCGGCGCGCTTCTCGGTGATCACCCTGAAGCCCTCGAGCTGGAACAGGGGCTCGTAGCCGCCTGTTTCCCGTCGCAACAGCAGCTCGAATGAGGCGTCGGCGGCCTCGTACTGGTAGCCGCGGTGCTCGCGTTCCTTCAGCCGCTCTACGGCGCGCTTAGCCGCATCGGCGTCGAGGTGGATGCCCGCCCCCTCGGCGCGGCTCATGACCGAGCCCTTCCCGGAAAGCTCGGAGATCAGGACGTCACGGCTGTTCCCGACCAGCCCCGGGTCCGCGTGCTCGAAGGTGCGCGCGTCGGCCTTCACCCCCGCAGCATGCATGCCGCCCTTGTGGGCGAAGGCATTTCGACCGACGTACGGCCGATCGGGGTCGGGCGCCAGGTTGCAGAGCTCGTCGACGAAGTGAGATGTCTCGGTCAACCGCCGCAGACGATCGGGAGGGACGCACTCATAGCCCATCTTGAGCTGCAGCGCCGGGAGGATCGAGACCAGGTTCGCGTTGCCGCAGCGCTCGCCGTAGCCGTTCATCGTCCCCTGGACCAGGCGCGCGCCCGCGTCCACCGCAGCCAGCGAGTTGGCCACCGCGCATTCGGCGTCGTTGTGTGTGTGGATGCCCACCTCGACCCGGTCCCCCAGAGCCTCAATGACGGCGGCTGTTGCCTCCGCGACCTGGGCGGGGAGGCTGGAGCCGTTCGTGTCGCAGAGGGTGATGTTCTCGGCGCCGGCCGCGACCGCCGCTCGCAGACAGTCGAGCGCATACGCCGAGTCCTCACGCCAGGCGTCGAAGAAGTGCTCCGCGTCGTAGACGACCCGCTTCCCATGCCCCACAAGCAGGCAAATCGAGTCGGTGATCATGCCCAGGTTCTCGTCGGGGGTGGCCTTGGTCACCTTTTCCAGGTGCAGGGCCCAGGTCTTGCCGACCAGGGTGCACACCGGCGCTGGGCAGCCGACGAGCTCCTGTAGCGCGGGATCGTCCTCGGCCGCAAGCCCACGCCTGCGGGTCATGCCGAAGGCGCAGATCCGTGCGGTCTCGAGCTCGACCCCGGCGAGCAGCCGAAAGAGCTCCGCCTCCTTCGGATTCGAGCTGGGGAAGCCCGCCTCGATGTAGTGGATTCCCAGGGCGTCCAGGGCTTCGACCACCCGCACCTTCTCGCCGGCCGAAAGCGACATTCCCTGGCCCTGCATGCCATCACGCAAGGTCGTGTCGTAGAGCTTCACCTGTGTCAAGTCGATGCCTTTCTGGTTCGGGGGGAACGAGCGAGGTGCGTGCGCGGCCGAGGCCGCGCGGCCACGGTGGCCCTTAGGCCGCCGCGGCGCCCCTAATTCGCTCGTTGCCTCCGACCAAGTTGCGCATCAGCCGCTGACTTTACTGGGTTGCTCCAGGAGGTCGAGCCATTCCAGGTACTCGGGCGCTCGGCCGTGCAGCGCATCATCGAGCTTGGCTTGGATCTGCCGCGTGATCTCGCCCGGTTCGCCCACGTCGTGGTCGTCCACCGACCGCACGGGGACGAGCTCGGCAGCGGTGCCAGTCAGGAAGATCTCCTCAGCGAGGGTCAACTCCGAGGGTGCGAGCTGTCTCTCGATCACCTCATACCCGAAGTCCTTGGCGATCTGGATCACCGACTTCCGCGTGATCCCGTCCAGGATCGTGCCGGCGGGAGGGGTAGCGATGACCCCATCTCGAACCACGAAGATGTTCTCTCCCGACGCCTCCGAGACCATGCCTGAGCGGTCCAGCATGATCGCCTCCTGATAGCCCTCGCGGGCCGTTTCCACCTTGGCGAGGATCGAGTTCAGGTAGTGGCCGGACGCCTTCGCCTGTGTGATCAGGCTGTCCGGCGAGATGCGCCGCCAGGTTGAGATCTTCGCCCGCACCCCCTCACGCTTGCCCTCCTCACCGAGGTAGGCGCCCCAGGTCCAGACGGCAATCGCCACGTCAATCGGCGCGGCCTGCGCGTAGAGACCCATCTCGCCGTATCCGCGGAAGGCAATCGGGCGGATGTAGCAGCTCTCTAGCCCGTTGCGCCGAATCAGCTGGTGGGTCGCGTCCCTCAGCTCTCCCACCGAATAGGGCATGTTCATGTAGTAGAGCTCCGCCGACTTCTCGAGCCGCTCCAGGTGCTCGCGATGGCGAAAGATGGCGGTTCCGCGATCGGTCTCATACGCGCGGATGCCCTCGAAAACGCCCGTGCCGTAGTGGAGCCCGTGGCTGAGCACGTGGACCTGGGCGTCCTCCCACGGAACGAACTCGCCGTTCATCCAGATCCACTCGGACTTCTGCACTTTGCCCTCCGTCTCGGGTTACCGCTGCCCGCCAAGTATGCCCCATCGACGGGAGACCAAAGGACGTGGCGGCCGCGTCAGGTTTGGAGCTCCTGGAGCACAGCGTCGGTCATCTCTTCGGTGCCAACTGACGGGGCGGCATCTGTGCCGAGGTCGGGGGTTCGCAGGCCGCGCTGGAGCACCGCCTCCACAGATGCTTCGATCGAGGCCGCCTCGGCGGGACGGTCGAGCCCGTGGCGAAGCAACATCGCCACCGAGAGAAAGGTCGCCAGCGGATTGGCGACTCCCTCTCCCGCGATGTCGGGCGCTGAGCCGTGAACCGGCTCGAACAGGCCGGGCCCGTCCCCCCCCAGGCTCGCGGAAGGCAGCATCCCCAGCGAGCCTGTGAGCATCGCTGCCTCGTCGGAGAGGATGTCGCCGAACATGTTCTCGGTCAGGAGTACGTCGAACCGTGCCGGCTCCGCGACGAGCTGCATGGCGGCATTGTCGACCAGAAGGTGCTCGAGCTCGACCTCGGCGTAGTCGCCCGCGACGCCGGCCACCGTTTCGCGCCACAGGCGCGAGGTCTCGAGCACGTTCGCCTTGTCCACGGAGGTGACCAGCGGCGGTCTCTCCCCGCTCGCGGCCCGTGCCCGCGCCGCATCGAAGGCGACTCGTGCGATCCGCTCGATCTCCCCCACCGAGTACTCGCAGGTGTCGTGGGCGCGATCGCCGTCGCGTCCCGAGTCGCCGAAGTAGATCCCACCGGTCAGCTCGCGCACCACCAAGAGGTCGGTGCCGTCGATCCGCTCAGGGCGCAGCGGGCTGGCGTCGGCGAGCGCCGGACTTGGCCGCACCGGCCGGAGGTTCGCGTAGAGGCCGAGTCCCCGGCGCAGGCCCAGCAGGCCCTGCTCGGGCCGCGGGGCATCAGGATCCGTGGTCGCCCACTTCGGCCCGCCGACTGCGCCGAGCAGGACGGCGTCGGAGGACCGGCAGGACTCCAGCACGTCGTCGGTCAGCGCGGTCCCGTGGGCGTCGATCGAGGCGCCGCCCACGACCTGCTCCGTGAGCTCGAACCCGTCGATCGCCTCCAGCAGGCGGCGCGCCGCGGCGACGATCTCTGGGCCGATCCCGTCCCCGGGCAGGAGGGCTATTCGAGGGGGAAGGTGGGACGCGATCACGGCCGTCGCGCCGAGATATTGAGGCGCACGTACTCGAGCACCAGCGGACGCGGCATCGAGCCCGTGATCGCGTCCACGAACTCCTCGTGCAGGTTCTCGGGCAAGCGGTCGAGGTGGGACGCGAGCCCCGACGCCCGGAGATAGCCCCTCGGGTCGCGAGGCTCAAAGCGCTTTCGCTCCAGCCACAGGCGGACGGAAGCGAAGCCGGCCCGCTCGAGTCGCACCTCGGTCTCCCCGACGCCGGCGAATTTCCATGGCTGCAGGGTGCCGCGGAGGTACGGTGCGAAGCGCTCGTCGCCGCTCATAGCCTCGATCGCGCGAACGAACTCGGCCACGTTCCCTTCGCCGCCGCACTGCGCCTCGAGCTGCCCGCCCGCGCGGAGCGACGCATAGAGCCGCTGGAACAGCCGGTCGTGGTCGAGCACCCAGTGGAAGGTGGCGTTGGAGAAGATCGCGTCGACGGGCTCGGTGAGCTCGAGCTCGGTCAGGTTGGCCAGCAGCGCCTCGTCCTGGGGCCGCAACACCCCTCTCACCATCTCCACCATCGAGGGCGAGGCATCCACCGCCACCACCTTGCCCTCCGGGAGTCGATCGATCAAGAGCCGCGTCACCCGGCCGCTCCCGCAGCCGGCATCAAGCACGGACTCGTCGCCTCGAAGCTCGAGTCGCGCGAGCACCTCGCGGGCCCATTCCTCCTGCGGGTCGGCCAGGCTGTCGTAGCTGGACGCGTCCCAGTCGACGGGGCGACCGGCGGTCGGCTCTGCGTCGCTCACAGCGCTGTCGTCATCGGGCCGCGGTCGGCGCCCCCGGACGCCTCGAACTCGGCGATCGCCGACTCGTCGCGAAGGGTCAGACCGATCTCGTCAAGCCCGTGCAGGAGCCGGTGCTTGACGTCAGGATCGATCTCGAACTCCGCCACGCCGCCGTTCCAGGTCACGGTCTGCTCGTCCGTGTCGATCCGTGCCCGGCCAGCCTCGGCGAGGCTTTCGCACTGCGCTGCGCCCAGGATCACCGGCAGCAGTCCGATCTTCGTGCAGTTGACGTAGAAGATGTCCCCGAACGAGGGCGCGACGATGGCCTCGAAACCGAAGTCCTGCAGCGCCCAGGGAGCGTGCTCACGCGAGGAGCCGCAGCCGAAGTTGCGCCCCGCGACCAGGATCGGGTTGGGCTCCAGCTCGATCTCCCCCGAGCGGACCCAGTCATAGAACAGGAACTCCCCGAAGCCGCTTCGCTCCACCCGCTTCAGGAACTGCTTCGGAATGATCTGGTCGGTGTCGACATCGGCCCGGTCGAGCACCGAGACGCCGCCTTCGATCACATCTACGGGACGCACGCTGTCACGCCCATTCTCGAATATCGACGAAGTGCCCCTCGATCGCCGCCGCCGCGGCCATTCGCGGCGACGCGAGGTGGGTTCGCCCGCCCTTGCCCTGGCGGCCTTCGAAGTTACGGTTCGACGTCGAGGCGCACCGTTCGCCCTCGGCCAGGATGTCGGGGTTCATGCCCAGGCACATCGAGCAGCCGGCCGTCCGCCACTCGAACCCCGCCGCCTCGAAGATCTCGTGCAGTCCCTCCTCTTCGGCCGTCTTCTTGACCTGCTGGGAGCCCGGAACCACCATCGCCCGCACCGAGTCCGCCACCCGCCTGCCCTCGATGATCGCTGCGGCATCTCGCAGGTCCTCGATCCGCGAGTTTGTGCACGAGCCGATGAACACACGGTCGAGCGGAATGTCCTGTATCTGGGTCCCCGGCTCGAGCTCCATGTAGGCGAGCGCGCGCTCCGCGGTCTCGCGGTCCACGGGCCCTTCGAGCCGGGCAGGATCGGGAACCGCCTCGGTCACCTCGACGACCATTCCCGGCGTCGTGCCCCACGTGACCATAGGTGAGACTGCCGCGGCGTCCAGCTTCACCTCGCGGTCGAAACTCGCGTCCGCGTCGGTGCGAAGTGCCCGCCAACGCTCCACCGCGTCGTCGAAGTCCCTCGGCAAGCCGGCCCTGCCGTCCAGGTAGGCGTAGGTGGTGTCATCTGGCGCGATCATGCCCGCGCGGCCGCCTCCCTCGATGGTCATGTTGCAGATCGTCATCCGTCCCTCCATGGACAGTCGCTCGATCGCGGTGCCCGCGTACTCGACCACATGGCCGGCCATCCCCCCCGTGCCGAGCCGGCCGATCGTGGCCAGGATCAGGTCCTTCGACGTGACCCCATAGCCAAGTTCACCCGAATAGACGATCCGCATCGTGTTGGGGCGCTTGGAGACCAGGCACTGCGTAGCCAGCACGTGCTCGACCTCCGAGGTGCCGATGCCGACCGCGAGTGCGCCGAAGGCACCGTGGGTGGAGGTGTGGCTGTCGCCGCAGACGATCGTCAGGCCCGGCTGGGTCAGGCCGAGCTCGGGACCGATCACATGCACGATCCCCTGACGCTCCGAGCCCAGCGAGTAGACCGGAATGCCGAACTCCGCGCAGTTGCCCTCCAGGGTCTCCACCTGGACTCTGGACAGCTCGTCGGCGATCAGCCGCGCAGTGGGAGTACCGTCGGTGGGCACGTTGTGGTCCGCGGTGGCTACCGTCCTGTCGGGCCGCCGCACCTTTCGACCCTCGAGGCGCAGCCCGTCGAAGGCTTGCGGCGAGGTGACCTCGTGGACGAGATGGAGGTCCACGTAGATCAGGCCGTCGACAACCTCGTGGGCGTCCCAGATCTTGTCGAACATCGTCTTCGACATGGTCAGCTTCTGCGCAGGCCCGCGGCCACGACCGCGAGCAGCTCCGCGGCCTGCTTTCCATTGTTCTCGAAGTGATGTGGGAGGTCTGCGTCGAAGGTGACGCTGTCTCCGGTCCGCAGCTCGTGTCGTTCGCCGTCCACGGCGAGCGTCGCCGTGCCCTCAAGGACCACCGCTGTCTCCCGACTTCCCGGCTCGTGCATCGGTGGGTCGTCGCGACCGCCCGTGACAGCCCCGGGACCCAGGCGATGCAGAGAAACGTCCGCGCGCTGGCCGGGAAGGGGCGGGGTGAGCTCCTCTACCCGATGGCCCCCGCGACGTCGCTTGCGGCCGTAGCCGCGACGCACGACGACCACGTGGCCGTCCTCATCCAGGCGCAGAAGCTGCGACAGGCTCAGGTCGAGGCCCGCCGCGATCTTCTCGGCGATCGCCAGGGTTGGGCTCGTCTCCCCACGCTCCACCTGGGAAAGCATCGGCGGACTGACCTGCGTGCGTTCCGCGAGGTCCCTCAGCGAGAGGCCCATCGCGTCGCGCAGCGCCCGTACGCGCGTTCCGACGCTGTCGGTGCGGGGGATCGCCGCTGCCACTTTCCGTACGTTATCACGTACGTTTGTTCAGGAAAGGTTCGCGCGCTGAGATCCTGAGATTCAGCGCCTTTGACCAGACGGACGGACGAGCACCTCGTTGAGGCTCACGTGCTTGGGCCGTGAGACGGCGTAGACGACCGCGTCGGCGATGTCAGACGCCTCGAGCACCTTGCCCGTCGCCTCTCGCATTTTTTCGATCTGCTCGACCACGACCGGATTCTTGTTGTGGCCCTGAAGCTCCGTATCGACGATGCCGGGTTCGACGCAGGTCACCCGCACGCCGATGTGGGCGCCCTCCTGGCGCAGCGCCTCCGAGAACCCGACCACCCCCCACTTGGTCATGTTGTAGACGGCGGCGCCGAGTGTCGCCACCCGGCCGGCGACCGAGGACACGTTGACCACGTCCCCTCCCCCGCCGTCGCGGATCAGGGGCAGGGCGTAGTGGGTGCAGTAGAGCAACCCGAGGCAATTGACCTCGATCATCGTTCGCCATTCAGCGGGATCGGCCCCCTGGAGCGGGCCGAGCAGCATCACGCCCGCGTTGTTGATCAGGGTGTCGAGTCCGCCGAGCTCGGCGTGCGCGCTCTCGACCAGCGACTTGGCCTGCGCCTCGTCGGCGATGTCGGCTTCGATCGGCACCGCCTTGGCGCCGTCGCCATCGATCCTCGAGGCGAGCTCGTCAAGGCGGTCCCGGCGTCGCGCTCCGAGCGCGACGGCGGCGCCCTCCGCCACCATCGCCTCCGCCGTCGCCGCCCCGATACCGGATGAGGCACCGGTGATCAGCACCTTCCGTCCTTGCAGCGCTCCGGCCATCGCCTCAAATATATGGCGCCTACGGCCCGGGCGTCGCCGGCTCTGCCGCGGCTTCCGCTGCCACATCCTCGGCCTCGCGCAGAGCGGCGCCCTCGAGCGCGTTGGACAGCGCCCGGACATAGGCCCGGGCCGAAGCCTCGAGGATGTCGGTGGCAACCCCTTGGCCGCTGGCAAGCCGGCCGTGAGCGCGAAGCATCACGGTGACCTCCCCCAGAGCGTCCTCGCCCTCGGTGACCGCGGAAACCGTGTAGGAGCGAAGCTCCGACTGCTCCCCGGTCGCCTTCTGGATGGCGACGAAGATCGCGTCCACGGGTCCGTCGCCGGTGGCCTCGCCGACTGCGTTCTCGCCCGATGGGACCTTGACCGTCACCTTGGCGCTCGGTGGGCGGTGAGAGCCGGCCGCGACATCGAACGATTCGAGCGTGTAGCGCTCCGTCGATTCCCTCATCTCCTCGGAGACGATCGCCTCCAGGTCGAGCGCGGTGATCTGCTTCTTCTTGTCGGCGACCTCCTTGAACCGGGCGAACGCCTGATTGAGCGCATTGCCCTCGACCTTGAAGCCCAGCTCGGCCAGCGCATCCCGCAGGGCGTGGCGCCCGGAATGCTTTCCCAGCACGATCGAGTTCGACTCCAGGCCCACCTCCCGCGCGTCCATGATCTCGTAGGTCGTGCGCTCCTTGAGCACCCCGTCCTGGTGGATCCCGGACTCGTGGGCGAAGGCATTGCGGCCGACGACAGCCTTGTTCGGCTGCACCGGATAACCGGTGAAGCGAGAGACCATCCGGCTGGTCCGCGCCAGCTCCCGGGAGTTGATCCCCGTATCGAGCCCATGAACGTCGCGACGGGTGCGAAGCAGCATCACGATCTCCTCCAGCGAACAGTTGCCGGCGCGCTCGCCGATCCCGTTCACCGCGCACTCCACCTGGCGGGCCCCCGCCAGCACGCCGGCGTACGAGTTGGCCACCGCCATCCCCAGGTCATCGTGGCAGTGAACGGAGATGCGGACGTCGCGCAGCTCGGGCGCGAGCTCGTAGAGGCGCTCGAAGTAGCGGCGGTACTCCTCGGGCGTCGTGTAGCCCACGGTGTCGGGGATGTTGACCACGGTCGCCCCCTCGGCCACCGCGATCGCGCACACCTCGGCCGTGAACTCCACCTCGGCGCGAGTCGCGTCCATGGGCGAGAACTCCACGTCCTCCGTGTAGGACCTGGCGAGCGCCACCGCCGCCTTTGCCTGTCCCTTCACGTCGTCACGCGTGGTTTGGAGCTGGTGCTCGATGTGGATGTCGGACGTCGAAATGAAGGTATGGATCCGAGGGCGCTCCGAGGGCTTGATCGCCTGCCAGGCCGCATCGATGTCGGCCTTGTGGGTTCGAGCAAGGCCGCAGATCACGGGCCCCTCCACCTGACGGGCGATCGCGTCCACGGCCTCGGCGTCGCCGGGGGAGGTGATCGGGAAGCCCGCTTCGATCACATCCACTCCGAGCCGGGCGAGCTGCTGCCCAATCTCCACCTTCTCCTGGGTGTTCAGCGAGATGCCCGGCGATTGCTCGCCATCCCTCAGCGTGGTGTCGAAGATGTGGACCCGATCCTGGTCGGATACCGATCCGGGGCCGCTCATTGGCCTTTCCTCCTTCTCCTTGAGACTCCGATGACCTTTGAATCTGCGGCTCTCGCGCCGCCCAGCGCTACTCCCCCCGCGGGGGGAGGAGAAGGAGAAGCGCCAGGCTGTGGAGCTCGGCGGTCATCGAGGGCAGGGACTTTAGCGCACGCGCGGAACCTTCCTCCTCAGGAGCGCATGCCGTGGAGGCCGCCCGGATCGAGCCCCGAGCCGTTGTCAAGCTAGTCGCGATTTCGCTTGCCGTGATCGCGGTCGCGGTGCTGCTGGCCATCGTCGTGCTCCAAGTGCGCACCGAGATCCGGTGGGTGTTCGCGTCCCTGTTCCTGGCGCTCGCCATGCTCCCGGCGGTGGACCGGGTGGAGAGCCTGCGGATCCGGGGCCACAAGGTGCTTCCACGCTGGCTGGCGATCCTGCTCGTCTACGTCGTCCTGTTCGGCTTCTTCGTCTTCCTGGTCCTCCAGGTGGTGCCGCCGATCATCCGCGAGTTCGAGGAGCTGGGGTCCAAGGCGCCGGGCTACGTCCATGACTTCAGGCAGTGGGCGAACCAGAATCAGGAATTCCAGGACCTGAACCGCAAGTACGGCATCACCCAGACCCTCACCCAGCAGGCGTCCACCATCCCCTCCAAGCTCGGCGGCGCCGCGAACGAGGTTCGAATCGTGACCGTGAGCATCCTTGAACACCTCCTGGCAGCAATCACGATCCTGGCCCTGAGCTTCTTCCTGCTCCTCGACGGCCGCTCCCAGGGAGAGCGCCTCCTGTCGCGGGTGGAGCCCGAGACCGCCACCCGCGCCCGCAGGATCGCGACTCGGATTGCGCGGGTCGTCAAGTCCTACGTCTCGGTCAACCTCGTGCTCGCGGTCGCCGCCGGGGTCTTCACCTGGCTGGTCCTCGAGCTGCTCGGCGTCGACCTGGCTGTGACCATGGGCGTGATCGTGGGCTTCCTGGACCTGGTGCCGTTGATCGGCTTCACGGTCGGCGGCTTTTTCGTCGCGATCGTGGCCGCTTTCCACAACTTCCCGGGCGCGCTGATTGCCTGGCTGGCCTTCTTCCTCGTCTACCAGCAGGTTCAGGACCGCGTCATCCAGCCGCTTCTGTACAAGAATGCGGTCCAGGTGCACCCGGCGGTCGCGATCGTCGCGATCCTGGTCGGCGGCCAGCTGGCGGGCATCCTCGGGGCGCTTCTGGCGATCCCGACCGCGGCGACGATCGGGGTGCTGATCGACGAAGCGCTGCTCTGGCGCCGCGAGGGTTCGCCACAGGCCGCTCAGCCCGAGCCGGCGGCCGACTGACTCGGGGCGGGCCTCGGAGCCGGCGCGCCGGGATCCCCGAACCGCGCCTGGGCGCGCGCCCTCTTGTGCGTGCCGTAGAAACGCGCCCACAGAGAACCGGGCTTGCCGAGCCGGAGGGCGCCCACCACCCCGACCGGTACGACGAAAAGCCCGACCAGGGCGACGCCGAACTTCTCCTTGGCCAGGTTGACCACCGCGACCAGGATTGTGAACACGCCGAAGGCGCCCACGAAGGCGAACACCGCGTCCTCGACCTCGGTCGCCACATCGACCCACGCGGTGAAGCCGACCAGCACCATCCCGGTCCCCGTGGCGGCGATGATGACCGCGTCGATCGAGCGCCTGCCCTGCTCCGACCAGTAGACGTCTTTCAGGTTGAGCCAGAGGGCGAACTCGTCGAGCGTCAGCCCGGTACCGACTCCGAAGAGGATCGCGAAGATCTCGTGCCAGGGTGAGGGCGGCGCGATCACCACTCCGAGGTAACCCGCGATCAGGAGCAGCAGGATTCCCCAAACGAGGTGGTGGATGTGGGTCCCGCCGACCTCGACGTTGCCCGGCCACCAGCTCACCTGAGCGCGGATCAGATGGGCGCTGGTGCGAATGAAGCCGAATGTGACCAGGAACGCGACGAAGAACAGGAACTCGGGCTGGCGACCGGTGTCGACGATCGCCCGCTCATACAGGCTGCCGATGCTGGCGAGGACGGGCACGATCACGGCGGCAGCGTAGCGGCGCCGGCAGGCACCTCAGCGCGCTCCGCACGGCGTCAGGGAACGAGGATTACCTTGCCGACGTTGCGGCGCGCCTCGATCAGGCGGTGTGCGTCCGCGGCGCGGTCGAACGGAAACGCTTCGGCCACCACCGGCTTCAGATCGCCCTTCTCGACGCCCTCGAGCAGCGGCTCCAACGCACGGTCGAGGTTCCCCTCCCGATCCCACCAGTGGAGCATGTTGAGGCCAAAGACCCCCTTGTTCTCGTTCATCACCGACAGGCTCTTCCACCACGGCATGGTCGCCAGCGGCATGCGCGCGAGGCTCCGGACCGCGGCTCGGATATCGCGCTTGCCGCTGCCGCTCTGAACCTCGGAGAGGCCGTACATGATCAGCCTTCCGCCGGACCGCAAGAGCCTGTAGTCCTTCCGGAACGAGGTCGGGCCGATCGCATCCATGATCACGTCCACCCCCTCGCCCCTGGTGATCCTCTGTACCTCCTGCTCAAAATCCTTGCTGCGGTAGTCGATCGCATGCTCGACCCCCTGCTCGCGGATCGTGTCGTGCTTCGAGGCCGACGCGGTGCCGAAGATCTCCGCCCCGATCCCCTTGGCGATCTGCGTCGCGGCGATTCCTACCCCGCCGGCGGCAGCGTGGATGAGCACCCGCTCTCCTTTTTTCAGCCCGCCCATGATCACCAGGGCCGCATAGGAGGTTGCGTAGTTGACGGGGAACGCCGCCCCCTCTTCGAATGACATGCCCTTGGGCAGGGGAAATGCCTGCTCCGCGGGCACCGTGACCAGCTCAGCCTGGCCGTTGAAGCGGGTCGCACCGATCACCCGGTCGCCGGCGCGGTGCGAATCGACCCCCTCCCCCACCGACTCGATCTCGCCCGCGACCTCGTAGCCGACCACGCACGGAACCTTGGGTGCGTCGGGATAGAGGCCGACCCGGGCCA
The DNA here is from genome assembly GCA_035573435.1 of Solirubrobacterales bacterium. Classification (GTDB taxonomy): domain Bacteria; phylum Actinomycetota; class Thermoleophilia; order Solirubrobacterales; family 70-9; genus AC-56. The sequence continues at coordinate 6,220 of DATMZR010000001.1, read as the reverse complement.
GCGTGTCGGCGAAGTTGATGCCGGCCGCCTTGACCGCGATCCGCACCTCGCCGGGCCCCACGGGCGGATCCGGCCGCTCCTGGACCTGCAGGACCTCGGGCAGACCGTGCCGGGTGATCACGACCGCACGCACGAGCTGAACATACACCTGCCCGACGAAGTCGCGCTAGCAGCGTGTGGACCTGCCGGGTAAGGACAGCGCCCTAACCCGGCGCATCCGGCTTCGCCGGATGACCGGTCGCCTGCGGCTCCCTGGTAGGCGAAGCCGAGGCTTCCGCCGGAGTTATGTATTTAAAGGTCGATGGCGCGGCCGGCGTGAAAGCCGTTCAGCTGCAGGATCTCGTCGAGCAGGACCTCGGGGACGCCCGCGTCCGTGGTCAGCGCCAGAACGGCCTGATCGCCCGACTCCTCGGCCCCGACCGCAGCGGAGGCGATGTTCACCCCGTGCTGGCCGAAGATCGTCCCGATGCGCCCGATCATCCCCGGCTGGTCCTGGTAGCGAAACACCACCAGGTGGTCGGCAAACGGCATGTAGAAGCTCTCCCCCCAGACCCTCACCAGGTGAGGAAGGTTCCGTGGCCCGACCGCCGTTCCAGCCACCTGCACAGCCTCCTTCCCGGAGTCGATCCGCACCGTGACCAGCTCGGTGAACTCGTCCGACACGGTGTCCTTGAGCTCGGTCAGCTCGATGCCGCGCTCCTCCGCCAGGGAGGGGGCGTTGACCAGGTTCACCTGCTCCTCGGTGTGGCCGGAGAGAATCCCGACCAGGACAGCAATTCCGAGCAACCGGGTGTCGTGCTCCGCAATCCTGCCGCGAAACTCCGCCGAGATCCTGTCAACGGAACCGTCGCCGAGGCCCTGGGCCAGCCGGCCCAGCTTCTCGCACAGGGGCACGAAGGGAGCCAGCGCCTCCATCTCCTCGGGACGGACGGCGGCGATGTTGACCGCGTTGGTGACCACGCCGCCCGAGAGCGCGCGACGCACCTGGTCGGCGGTGATCATCCCGGCGCGGTCCTGTGCCTCCGCGGTGGACGCCCCCAGGTGCGGCGTGACGACGACGTCGTCGCGGCCGAACAGGGGATGGTCGGTGAACGGCTCGGACGGGAAGACGTCGAGCGCCGCCCCGGCGACCTTTCCCGACTCGAGCGCCGCCTGAAGCGCCTCGAGGTCGACCAGCTCACCCCGGGCGCAGTTGACGATCCGCACTCCGTCCTTCATCTTCGCGATCGCCTCCGCGTCGATCCAGTTGACCGTGTCCGGGGTCTTCGGCAGGTGGATGGTGACTATGTCCGCCTTCGAGTACAGGTCGTCGCTGGTCTGGGCATGCTCGACCCCCAGCTCGCGGAAGCGCTCGGCAGCCACGAACTTGTCATAGGCCACCACCTCCATCGCGAAGGCCTGGGCCCGGTGGGCGACGAGCTGACCGATCCGCCCAAAGCCGATGACGCCGAGGGTCTTTCCGTATAGCTCGTTGCCCGCAAACCGTGACCGCGCCCAGTCCCCCCCGACCAGCGAAGAGTGCGCCTGCGGGACGTTCCTGCACAGGGCAAGGGTCAGGGCGAGTGTGTGCTCGGCGGCCGCGACCGCGTTCGATTCGGGGGCGTTGACGACCACGACCCCCCGCTTCGTGGCCGCGTCCACGTCCACGTTGTCCACACCGGTTCCGGCACGACCGATCACCTTCAGCTTCGCGCCGCGATCGATCAAGTCCGCCGTCATGGAGGTCTGCGAGCGGATCACGATCCCATCGAATTCGCCGATTCGCTCGCCCAGGTCCTCGTCGGACATCTCGAGGCCGAGTTCGACCTCGAAGTCGCCGCGCAGGAGTTCGACGCCGGACTCGGCGATCTTCTCCTTGACCAGGACCTTCAGCTTGACGTCCACTAACCGACCGGTGTCGGGGCAGTGCCAGCCGCTGCGAACACGCGCTGGGCCGCCGCGGCTCCCGCGCCCGGCTCGGCATCGTGTCCGAGATCGCGCAACGACATCTCCAGGGCCGAAAGGGCGACCACGATGTCGAACGCCCCGTAGTAGCCGCAATGCGCGATGCGCGCGATCCTGCCCTTCAGGTGGCCCTGCCCCCCGGCGATCGTGACCCCGTAGCGGTCCCGCATCAGCTTCGGCACCTGGGCTCCGTCGATCTCATCCGGCAGCCGCGCAACCGTGACCACGTTCGCGTTCTCATCGTCGGGGCCGAACCGCTCCAGCCCCAGTCCCTCAATCCCCGCGCGGGCGGCGCGGGCGAGCAGCGCGTGACGGGCGAAGACCTGCTCGAGGCCCTCTTCGAATAGCAGATCGAGCGCCACGTCCAGCGCCCGAAACAGGGTCACCGCCGGGGTGAACGCCGAGTTGGGCGGGCTCTCCTGCTGGCCGGCGGCCGTGCGCCGCCAATCCAGGTAATAGCGGCCGCCTGGATTCTCGGCGGCGAGCGCCATCGCCCGGTCAGAAACCGAGGCGAAAGCCAGCCCGGGCGGGCACATCAACGATTTCTGCGACCCCGCAACGACGACGTCGACCCCCCACTCGTCCTGCGGCAGATCGACCGCGCCAAGCCCAGACACTGCATCGACGCAGAGCACCGAGCCGTGCGCCGTTGCCACCTCGTTGAGAGCCCGGATGTCGTTGACTACACCGGTCGAGGTCTCCGACTGGGTCGTGAAGATCGCCCGCGCGGGTCGGCCGAGGCCTGCAAGGGCCTCGTCGAGCCGTCCCGGGTCCACCTTCTCGCCCCATTCGAACTCGAGGTGCGTGGTCTCCGCGCCGTACGCGTCGCAGATCTCGGCCCAGCGCTGACCGAACTTGCCGCACGAGGCGACCACGACGGGCTCGCCTGCAACCACCAGGTTGGCGACCGCCGACTCCATCGCGGCGGTTCCCGTGCCTGCGAAACACAGGACCTCATTTCGCGTCTTGAAGACCAGGGGCAGCCGCTCGAGCACCCGCGCGTAGATCTCGACGAACGCCGGCGCACGGTGATAGAGGATCGGCTCCGCCATCACCTGGGAGACACGCGGCGGCAGCGGGGTCGGCCCCGCGGTCAGGATGTACTGCTTCGCGAAGATGTCCGGCGCCTCGGCCATTTCCTCAGGATACGGAGGGGCGCGGAGGACAACCACTCCGCCGGAAGCCTCGGCTTCGCCTACGTTTCCGTAGGATCGGGTTGTGAGCGAGAGCGTCACTCAGGGCGATGGCTATGCGGTCGGGCACATCGACCAGATGGGAGATCCGTATGGCTTTCGCAAGGTCCGCAGGACCCTCGGAGTGACGGCTTTCGGCGTCAACGCGATCGTGCTACCGCCAGGGTATGAAACCGGGCGCCATTTCCACGAGCAGCAGGAGGAGCTCTACTTCTGCCACCGCGGCCGGCTCGAGATCGAGTTCGGCGACGGCTCCGCCTACACGCTCGAGCCCGGCACCGCCGCCCGGGTGGATGCCGCCACCGTGCGCCAGATGCGCAACGTCGGCGAGGAGGACGCCGTGTACGTCGTCATCGGCGGGAAGGACGGCTACGTTGGCCGCGACGGACGGCTGCCGGAAGGCGAGGAGAGCCCCAGGGGCGCCGGCTTCTCCGGTCCGCCCGGAGCCGGCCCGCCGCTTCCGAGCGACTGACTCCGGAGGACCGATGGTGCACGCATCTCGTTAGCGTGCGACATGGGTGAAGTCACACACCGTCTACAAGGCGTTCGAGACCCCGGAGCGGCGCAGCTTCGTCCGCATCACCGACGACGTGCAGGAAGCCGTCGACGAGGCCGGGATCGCCGAGGGGATGGTCTTGGTCTCCGCGATGCACATCACCGCCGGCGTCTGGGTCAACGACGACGAGCCCGGCCTGCACGCCGACACCTTGGAGTGGCTGGACAAGCTGGCGCCCCCCAGCTGGCAGGAGCCCGCGAACGAGGTAGCGCGGGAGCTGTCCCCCGACCCCGGCGACTACCGCCACCACCGCGGTGGCGAGGACAACGGCGATGCTCACTTCAAGAACCTGCTCGTCCACCATCAGGCGATCGTCCCGGTCACGGACGGCCGACTCGACCTCGGCCCCTGGCAGCAGATCTTCTACACCGAGTTCGACGGCCGCCGTGCGAAGCGGTTGATCATCAAGGTGCTCGGCGAGTAGGTCACTGAGGGTCAATCACGGTCAGTCCCGTTGCCACGCCGTTGCCACGCCGTTGCCACGCCGTTGCCACGGAGACGAGGCACGTTCACCGGGCCGATCTACGATCTGGAGTTGTGGCCCTGAAGGTCGTAGACAGGAAGGCTTCAGAGCACCCGGCGGCTGGTGGGACCAGGGTGACCCTGATTCCGACCATGCCGAAGAACCGTAAGCAGAAGAAGCCGAAACGTCCTAAGCGCTAAGGAACGCCTCGATCTGGCGTCGCACTACCCAGGCTCTCCTGCGAAGGCGCCTGCTCCCGCAGCCCGGCGGCTTCGAGGGCTTGGCTCCTCGAAGTAAAGGCACGGTCGCGGGCGATTCTCCCGACCCGCACCTCGTAGACGAAGGCAGCCACAGTGTCGACTGGAACACCGCTGCCCCGACCGTGGCCGCGTAGTGCGACAACCGCAACCACGACGCCCTCACCGGCATCTATGAAGTCCGTCGGCTCGAAGTCGAAGTCCCTCCAGGGTCCCTCGGCAAATTGCTGGTTTCTCTCTCGTAGCCCTTCCCTCCCCTCGTAAGTCGAGCGGTCGGGAAGCTCGGGCCAGTCCTCACAGACAGAGTCTTCGGCGTAGTAATCGAGCGCAGCATCGATCCCACCAGTCAGGAATGCGCCCCACGCCTCACGCACAAGCTCCACGTTCTCCTGCGACATCGCCCGCGCAGTATCTCGCGATCAGCACGCACTACGACCTGCCTCCGACGGATGCCCCTCCGTCAATCGGCGTCTTGGTCAGCCCCCCAGATACCGGGCAAGTGCGAACTCCCCGTTGCCGTCGCCGACGGCGACGATCCTGCCGTCGCCCTGGAGCGCCACCCCGTTCGCGATGTCGAAAGCGCCGAAGCTGGTTCGCTTCCTGCCATCGGCGGAGAAGCTCGTGTCCAGCGAGCCGTTGGGGTCGTAGCGGGCAAGCCCGAAGTCCTGGCCGGTTGCGCCGCCACTGGCGAGGCCGACCGCCACGATCCGGCCGTTCGCCTGGATCGCCACGTCGCTTCCCGAGTCGCCGGCCCCGAACAAGAAGTCGGTCGTCTGCCGACCGTCCCGGGAGAAGCTCGAGTCGAGCGAGCCATCGATGTTGTAGCGGGCAAGTCCGAAGTCATCCCCGGCGCCGCCGACCGCGACGATCTTCCCGCTCTGGAGCGCCACCCCCCTCGCCAGGTCGAACTCCCCGAAGTCGGTCGTCTGCGTGCCGTCGCCGGAGAAGCTCGGATCGAGCAAGCCGTTGGGGTTGTAGCGGGCGAGCTCGAAGTCGCCTCCGCCGCCGCCGACCGCGACGATCCTGCCGTCGCGCTGGATCGCCACCCCGTTTGCCACGCCCCCGAGGCTGGTCGTCTGCTTGCCGTCGCCGGAGAAGTTCGGGTCGAGCGACCCGTTGAAGTCGTAACGGGCGAGCGCGAAACCGGCGCCGGGGGTGCCGACCGCGACGATCCTGCCGTTCGCCTGGATGTCCACCCCGTTGGCTTGGTCACAGCACCCGACACCGAAGTCAGTCGTCTGCTTGCCGTCCCCGGAGAAGCTCGTCTCGAGCGATCCGTTCGGGTTGTAGCGGGCGAGCGCGAACGCGCCGAAGTGAGCTTCCTGGTCGCCGGTACCGCCGACGACGACGATCGTGTTGCCCTGAAGCACCACGTCGTTGGCGCCGTCGGAGGCCCCGAAGTTGGTCTGCACCCTGCCGTCGCCGGAGAAGCTCGGGTCGAGCGAGCCGTCCAGCTTGTAGCGCGCGACGAGGAAGTTCCCGTCCGCCTCACCCACCGCGACGATCTTGCCGTCCCTCTGGCGCACGGCCGCCTGTGCCGAGCTTGCGCCGGAGCCGAAGTCTGTTCTCAGCTTGCCGTCTCCGGAGAAGGTCGGGTCGGGGTCGCCTGCGGCGGCCATGGCCGCTGCCGAGAAGACGAGACTGGCCATCACTCCGACGACGACCACCCTCAAAGGCCTTGGAATGAACTGAGAGACACGCCTTTGACGCATTGGAACCTCACTCATTGAGTTAGGCGAGGGCCGAGTGCGTCGGCGAGTCCTTCAGGGCTAGTCGGCGAATCCGGCGACCGCCGGGAAAGGCCAGC